>JAKOQD010000007.1 GCA_029778515.1 Actinomycetes bacterium | reverse complement strand
GCCCGAGCCCGAGCCTGAACCGGTGGTGGTTGAGCCTGAGCCCGCGCCTGACCCCGACGCGGTGGCTGAGCCGGTCGCGGAAGAGACCCCCATCGGTGTCCTGAGCCCGGACGCGGTCCGGCTGTCCGGCACTGCGACCACAAAGGAAGCAGCGATCGCCGAGGTTGGCGAGCTCCTGGTCAAGGTCGGCGCGGTCGAGCCCGGCTACGTCGACTCGATGCTGGCACGCGAGCGGTCCGTCTCGACGTACATGGGCAACCTGCTGGCCATCCCGCATGGCACCAACGCTGCCCAGAACCTGATCCGACGTTCGGCGATCGCGGTGGTGCGCTACCCGGACGGGATCGACTGGAACGGCAACTCGGCCAAATTCGTGGTGGGCATCGCCGGCGCCGACGACCAGCACGTCCGCATTCTCAGCGGCATCGCCGGCATCTTCCTCGACTCTGCATCGGTGGCGACCCTGACCGCAGCCACCTCGGTGGCTGAGGTGATGGCTATCTTCGCCCCAGTCGACGAGGGCCTGTAGACCGTCCGCTGGTAAGATCGCTCGGGTTTGCTGACCGGCCCTACGGAGGATCTCGAATGGAATTGGCCGAGACCGTGCTCGCGGACGGTCGCACGCTCCGCCTGGTGCGGCCGACTCCAGCAGACGCCCTGGCCATCGCCGGTTTGATCGTCGATGCCTTCGGCAATCGTCCGGTGGTGAGCCCGCCGCCACCGGCTCTATCCGAAACTCCAGAAAGGGTCGCGGCCGCGCTCGCGTCCGGCTTCGGGGTACAGGCGTTGGTCGACGAAGAGCCCGCCGGCGTGGTCATCGTGAGCACGGACGCCGATGCGGCCGGCATCCACCGGGTGTCGGTGTCGCCCCGCTTCCAGCGCCTGGGAATCGCGTCCGCAATGGTGGAAGTTGCGCTCGAGGAACTCGCGCTGCTGGGCACCAGGAGCGTCGAGCTGGTCGCTCGCGAGGAATTCCCGCAGGTGGTCGCCTGGTGGCAGCGGCACGGCTTCCGCGAGATCGGACGCAAGGGCACCAGCCTCACCCTGTCCCGCCAGCTCCCGGTCTGCCGGACGGCGACGACCGCCGAGGACACCCAGGAACTTGGCCGCCGGCTCGCCGCGATCGTCAAGGCCGGCGATGTGCTGATCGCCACCGGCGACCTGGGTTCCGGCAAGACCACCTTCACCCAGGGCCTCGGCGCCGGCCTGGGTGTGGCCGGCGCCATCATCTCGCCCACGTTCGTGCTGTCCCGCGTCCACCCTTCCCTGGTCGGCGGGCCCGGGCTGGTGCACGTGGACGCCTACCGCCTCGGCTCCGCGGCCGAGCTCGAAGACCTCGACCTGGACGTGTCCCTGGACGACTCGGTGACCCTCGTCGAGTGGGGCGCCGGGGTCGCGGAGGGGCTAGCCGACGGCTACCTGGAGGTCGATATCCGGCGCAGCCTGGACGCCGACGAGACCCGGTGGGTGTTCTTCACCCCGGTCGGCGACCGCTGGAGCGCTGCCCGCCCAGAACTGGAGAAGCTATGACCCTCACCCTGGCCATCGACACGGCTGCGGACGTCCGCGCGGGCCTCGCTCGCGACGGAGTCCCGCTGAGCCGCGCAGTGGTCGCCGATCGGCGCGCGCATGCCGAGCAGTTGCTCCCTCTGGTGCAGCAGTTGTTGGCCGAAGCGGACGCGACCCCGTCCGACCTGACCGAAATCGTGGTGGGTGTCGGGCCCGGCCCGTTCACCGGCCTGCGGGTCGGCGTGGTGGCCGCGCTTACGCTCGGGGAAGCGCTCGGCGTCGAAGTGCGCGGAGTGTGCAGCCTGGATCCGGTCGCGCAAGACTGGGCCCGGCAGGGCGCCCCGGCGGACTTCGCCGTGGTGGCGGACGCCCGCCGCAAGGAGGTCTACTGGGCGCGCTACGGCGCCGACGGCGCCCGCGTCGCCGGACCGTTCGTCACCTCCCCTGATCAGGTGCCGGCGATCCCGCTGGCCGGTGCCGGGGCCGCTCTGGCCGGTGTGTGCTCGGGTCCCGCCGAGCTTGACCCGGCACTACTCGCGGCATTCGGCAACCAGCTGCCTGATGCCGGCCACGAACCGCTCTACCTGCGGCGTCCGGACGCCGAGGTCCCCACGAAACGCAAGTCGACGTTGCTGCTGCCGCGACTGGCGAAGATGGAGAAGCAATGATCATTACCCACGCCCGCGAAACCGACCTCAACGACATCATGGCGCTGGAACGCGCCGGTTTCGAACCGGCCGAGCAGTGGTCGGAGGCCGCTTGGGCCGAGGAGCTGGCCGCTTCCGATCGGTACGTGCTGGCCCGGTTAGACCGTGACGCCCGGATCGTCGCGGTCGCAACCTTCAGTTGCGTCGAGGACATGGCCGATCTGCACCGCGTGATCGTGCATCCGGACGCGCGTGGGCAGGGCATCGCATCTTCCCTGGTCAGGGCCGGTTTGGAGTGGGCGGGCGCGGTCGGTGCCCGGCGGATGCTGCTGGAGGTGCGACCGGACAACCCGCCGGCGGTCGGGCTTTACCGCAGCCTCGGGTTCGCGCAGGTGAGTGTCCGCCGCGACTACTACGGTGCCGGTCGAGACGCCATGGTCATGCTGCGGCCGATCGGTGAGCACGACGAGTGGGCGGTGGCATGACCGGCGAAGGTCCGCTGATCCTGGGCATCGAGTCTTCCTGCGACGAGACCGGCGTCGGCATCGTCCGCGGGCACGAGCTGCTGGCGAACGAGGTGGCGTCCTCGGTCGAGGAACACGTCCGCTTCGGTGGAGTGGTGCCCGAGGTGGCCAGCCGCGCGCACCTGCAGGCGATGGTGCCGACTCTGCAGCGCGCGTGCGCGAAGGCGGACATCGACCTGGCCGAAGTGGACGCGATCGCGGTCACCGCGGGCCCTGGTCTGATGGGCGCGCTGGTGGTCGGCCTGGCCGCGGCCAAGTCGCTGGCGGTGGCGCTGAACAAGCCGCTCTACGGGCTGAACCATCTGGTGGGCCACGTGGCCGTCGACCTGCTGGACCATGGCCCGCTGCCGCAGCCGTGCGCGGCGCTGCTGGTCTCGGGCGGGCACACGTCCCTGCTGGCGGTGAACGACATCACCGGCGACATTGTCGAACTCGGTTCGACCATCGACGATGCGGCCGGCGAGGCGTACGACAAGGTGGCCCGGCTGCTCGGGCTGGCCTACCCGGGTGGGCCGATCATCGACAAGTTGGCTGCCGAGGGCGACCCGAAGGCGATCGCTTTCCCGCGCGGCCTGACCGCCCGCAAGGATCTGGAGAAGCACCGCTTCGACTACTCGTTCTCGGGGTTGAAGACGGCGGTGTCGCGCTGGGTCGAGACCCGGCGCCGGGACGGGCTCGACGTGCCGGTGGCCGATGTGGCCGCGTCCTTCCAGGAGGCGGTCTGCGACGTGCTCACCGCCAAGGCCGTGGACGCCTGTGAGCACCTGGGCGTGGACACGATCCTGCTCGGTGGGGGAGTGGCCGCGAACTCGCGGCTGCGAGGCCTGCTGGAGGAGCGGACGGCAGCCGCGGGCATCACGCTGCGGCGGCCGCGTCCGGCCTTGTGCACCGATAACGGCGCGATGATCGCGGTGCTCGGCGCTGATGTGGTGAGCGCGGGGCTGCGTCCGTCGTCGCTGGCGATCGGGGCCAACTCCGGGCTGCCGGTGAGCACCGTCCTGGTCTGATGTTCACCCCGATCGTCGGCACGCTCGGCTACGTGCTCTCCGCGGACGGCACGCGCGTGCTGCTGGTGCACCGCACCCGCGACGGCGACCAGCACGCCGGAAAATGGAACGGATTGGGCGGCAAGCTCGAACCGGACGAGGACGTGTACTCCTGCCTGGTTCGCGAACTGCGCGAGGAGGCCGGCATCGAGGTGACCTCGGCCCGACTGCGCGGGACGGTGTCGTGGCCCGGCTTCGGCACCAGCGGTGAGGACTGGCTCGGCTTCATCTTCGTGGTGGACGGCTATAGCGGCGCGGTGCCGGAGCGAAACGACGACGGACCCTTGGTCTGGCACGAGATCACGCGGCTGGACGAGCTGCCGATGTGGCCCGGCGATCGCCACTGGCTCCCGCTGGTCTTCGGCGACGGACCGGCGTTCCACGGCGTGATGCCCTACGTGGACGGCCACCCCGCCAGCTGGAGCTACCGCACCGCCTGATCAAGCCCTCCGATGCTGGCCACCGATCCGGCTGGTCAACTTGTCGAGACCCCTGATCCGGCTGGTCGAGCTTGTCGAGACCATCTTCATTCTCAGGGCAGCCCAGAACTGCGTCCGCAAGTTCGTACATTTCCTGGGCGAAATCGGCCGAGACGCCGGGATGCCGTGCTTGAACCGAGGTCGGAGTCGCAAGATCGATGAAATGTCCGGTTGCGCCCAGCTGCCTCTCTAGTGGGCCCTGCGCTTGGCCACAGGGTCAAGCGATCTCTGCGCTGGGAGGAAATAGAGAATTCCTTGATAGTGCGATGAGGTCCGCCGCGATTGAGCGAAGGCCCTCACTCACGTCGCGTCTTCGCAAGGGCAATCCTCTAGTCGTTGCGCTTGATCAACTGGAGCTGCGTAGGAGTTGACCGGAGCAAAGATGGGCTTGGTTGACCGCAAGATTCATTGCCGCTAAGTTCTCGCCAGCCTGCCCGCCCCAGAAGGAGGAATTTATGGAGGACTTGTCTCTACCCGCTGGCTAGCCTTGGCGAAGACTGGCGGCGATCCTATCGGTCGCACTTGTGGTGTCTGGTTCGCAGTTGCAGCCAGCGCATGCCGACACAAGCGCCCCAACGGTGCCTGCGGCGCAGGTGGTGACGGCAACCCAGCCCGAGGCGGGCGCCTCTGCGGACGAAGAGGCGATCGCCGACGCGGCGGAGAGCTACGTGTCAGGCGATGCCAAGGCTGCGGCTGCGCTTGCGGACGCGGCCTCGGCAGCGGACGCCCTTCCCATGGCGAAGACCACGGACGGACTAGCCCTGGAGAGCGATGATGGAACGGCCATTGAGGTAGCCAAGGACGGAGATGTCACGCTGTCGGCGCCAGGTGTGCCAGAAATCGGGTTGAGCGTTGCCGGAGATCCCGAGCAGACCAAGGTCGTCGGCGGCGCGCTCGTCCAAACCGAAGTGGCACCCAGCACCGACGTGGTGACCCGGGCCACTGGTGATGGCGTGCAGGTGATCGCGATCCTCGCTGACGAGAATGCTCCGACGGAGGTCACGTTCCCGCTCACCCTTCCAGACAGCGCGAAGTTGATGGGGCAAGCCGACGGGTCGATATCAGTAG
>JAKOQD010000006.1 GCA_029778515.1 Actinomycetes bacterium | reverse complement strand
TCGCCGACGACCACGGCCGGCACCTCGATGCGATGCAGGTTGTCCACGGACGCGTCCACTGCGGCCTCGTTCTTGGCCACCACGTCGGCGCCCTTGCGGGAGTAGGTCTTGCGGATCGTCCGCTTCACCTCTTCGATCGCGGCCGCACGCGGCATCACGTTCGAGATCGCGAAGAAGCAGGTCTGCAGCACGGTGTTGGTGCGCCGGCCCATGCCGGCCTTGCGCGCGACCATATTGGCGTCGATCGCCCAGAGTTCGATGCCCAGATCGATGATCTTCTGCTGCATCGGCATGGGCAGGTGGCCAAAGACCTCGCCCGGCTCGTACGGGGTGTTGATCAGCAGCACGGTTCCCGGGCGCGCGAACTCGAGCACGTCCACCCGCTCCAGGATCGACCAGTGGTGGCAGCCGATGAACCCGGCCTGGCTGACCAGGTAGGGCGCCTCGATCGGGTTCGGGCCGAAGCGCAGGTGCGAAACCGTCCGCGAACCCGACTTCTTCGAGTCGTAGACGTAGTAGCCCTGGGCGTAGGTGTTCTCGATGCCGCCGATGATCTTGACGGTGTTCTTGTTGGCGCCGACGGTGCCGTCCGAACCCAGGCCGTAGAAGACCGCGCGCAGGGTCTGCGGATCCTCCAGGTCGATGGTCGGGTCGTAGGGCAGCGACAGCATGGTCACGTCGTCGTTGATGCCGATCGTGAACCGCGGCCGCGGGGACGGCAGCGCCAGTTCGGCGTAGATGCCCACCACCATGGCCGGGGTGAATTCCTTGCTGGACAGGCCATAGCGGCCGCCGACCAGCAGCGGCAGGTGCGGACGCCTACCGGCAGCGCTGGCTTCGCCAATCGCGGCGGCCACGTCGAGGAACAGCGGCTCGCCACCGGCGCCCGGCTCCTTGGTGCGGTCGAGCACCGCGACCACCTTCGCGGTGGCCGGAATCGCGGCCAGCACGGCCTCGGTCGGGAACGGCCGGTAGAGCCGCAACTGCACGACGCCGACCTTCTCGCCCTTGGCGACGAGATGGGCCACGGTGCTGCGGACGGTCTGCGCGCCCGAGCCCATGATGATGGTCACCCGCTCGGCCTCGGGATGGCCGTAGTACTCGACCAGGTCGTAGCTGCGTCCGCTCATCTCGGCGAACTTGGCCAGGGCTTCGGCGACCACGCCGGGCACGGCCTCGTAGTAGCGGTTCACGGACTCGCGTCCCTGGAAGTAGGTGTCCGGGTTCTGCGCGGTGCCGCGGATGTAGGGGTGCTCGGGGGACAGTGCGCGCCGCCGGTGCTGGCGCACGAGGTCCTCGGGCACGTAGCTGAGCAGCTGGGCGTCGGTGAGCAACTCGACGCCGTTCTCCTCATGGCTGGTGCGGAAGCCGTCGAAGAAGTGGACGAAGGGCACCCGCGAGATCAACGTGGCCAGCTGCGAGACGGCGGCCATGTCGTGGGCCTCCTGGACGCTGGAGCTGTTCAGCATCGCGAAGCCGGTCTGGCGGACGGCCATCACGTCCTGGTGGTCGCCGTAGATGCTCAGGCCCTGGGCTGCCAGCGACCGGGCCGCGACATGCAGCACGGTCGAGGTGAGCTCGCCCGCGATCTTGTACATGTTCGGGATCATCAGGAGGAGGCCCTGGGACGCCGTGAACGTGGTCGACAGCGCACCGCCCTGCAGCGCCCCGTGCAGCGCGCCGGCGGCACCACCCTCGGACTGCATCTCGACCACGGTCGGCACCAGGCCGTACACGTTGGCGCGGCCCTGCGCCGACCACTCGTCCGCCAGCTCGGCCATCGTCGAGGACGGGGTGATCGGGTAGATGCTGCACAGCTCGTTGAGCCGGAACGCAGCCGAGGCCGCGGCCTCGTTGCCGTCGATGATCACGCGGCTCATGCCTTCTCCTCAACCATCTCGATGGCGTGCACCGGGCACTGTTCGTAGCAGGTGGCGCAGCCGGTGCACTTGTCGTAGTCGAAGCGGTAGCGGAAGCCCTTGCCGAGCTTGATCACCGCGTCCTCGGGGCAGGAACCGAGGCAGCCGTCGCACTCGAAGCAGTTGCCGCAGGACAGGCACCGCGCGGCCTCGAAATGCGCCTGCTCGTCGGTCAGGCCACCGACGATCTCGTCGAAGTCGGTGATCCGGTCCTCGGGCTCGAGCTCGGGCTGGGAGTGCCGGCGGGCGTCGCCGAAGTACCAGAGGTTCAGCCGGTCGAAGTCGGCCAGGTCGTGCTTGGGTCGGGCCCCGGCTTCGCGATTGCCCAGCCAGGCGTCGATCTGCTGGGCGGCACGCTTGCCGTGGCCGACGCCGATGGTCACCGTGCGCTCGGACGGGACCGCGTCGCCGCCGGCGAAGATGCCGGGGACGCCGGTCATCAGCGTCCGCGGATCGACCTGGACGACGTCGTGGTCGAAGTGCATGCCCGGAATCCGGCGCAGGAAGTTCGAGTCGGCCTCCTGGCCGAGCGCGAGGATGACGGTGTCGGCCTGCAACCGCTCGAAGCGTCCGGTGCCGCGGGCGCGTCCGCTCTCGTCGAGTTCCATGATCTCGACGGTCAGGTCGTCGTCCTCCATCGAGGAGATGGTGCGCAGCCAGTTCATCTTGACGCCCTCGGCCTCGGCGCCTTCCTTCTCCTCTGCGTGCGCCGGCATCTGCTCCTCGGTGCGCCGATAGACGATGATCGACTCCTCCGCGCCGAGCCGGCGGGCCACGCGGGCGGCGTCCATCGCGGTGTTGCCGCCGCCGTAGACAGCGACCTTGCGTCCGATCAGCGGACGTTCGCCCGAGGCGACGTCCCGCAGGAAGCTGACCGCGTCCACGATCTTGGACGCGTCCCGGTTCGGGATGTCGATGCGCTTGGACAGGTGCGCGCCGATCGCGACGAAGACGGCCTCGAAGCCGCCCTCGGCCTGGTCGGCCATCAGATCCTTGACGGTGTAGTTGGGCACGAAGCGGACGCCCAGGTCGACCAGCCGGGAGATCTCGGCGTCCAGGACGTCGCGCGGCAGACGGTATTCAGGGATGCCGTAGCGCATCATTCCGCCGGGAACGTCGGAGGAGTCGCGGATCTCCACGTAGTGGCCCATCTTGGCCAACTGGTAGGCCGCGCTGAGGCCGGACGGGCCGGCGCCGATGATCAGCACGCGGCGGCCCGAGGAGAAGCGGGGCTTCTCGAACGTCCAGCCCTTCTCGATGGCCAGGTCGCCGAGGTAGCGCTCGACGGAGTGGATGCTGACTGCGCCGTCCAGTTCTTCGCGGTTGCAGGCGGCTTCGCAGGGGTGATAGCAGACCCGGCCGTGGATGGCGGGGAACGGGTTGTTCTTCACCAGTTCGCGCCAGGCCTTTTCCTCTTCGCCGGCCTTCACCAGGCGGAGCCATTCCTGGATGTTCTCGCCGGCAGGGCACGCGTTGTTACACGGTGGCAGCAGGTCGACATACACCGGCATGCGGGTACGGACGGGGGCTACGCGGCCGCCCTCAACGGCGAGGTCGGGAAGTCCGGTCATATCGCGGGCCATGGCTTGGCACCCTTCTCTGGGTTCAGATCAGGGTCAATGTACCTCACTAGAACTACGGTGTTGACAAGGGAATTTATGCAATATATAGAGCGCGTAAATACCCCAGGAGGTATTTGTCAGAATGTTAAGTCAGGCTCTCGAATTCTGCTGGAATTGAAACAGCCGCCGGC
>JAKOQD010000249.1 GCA_029778515.1 Actinomycetes bacterium | reverse complement strand
TGAAGCTGGTCTGGGATCTGCTCACCAGGAATTCGGGCAGCGGTTAGTGTCGCGATCTCGAAGCTCGTGTGCTAGCCGAGGGCGGAACCCGGCGTAGCCGATGCGATCGCCGCGAGATCGCGACACCGGGGCGGACCGTCCGCGTCGTAGCGGCTGGTTGGGTACCGCTCATGGACCGCAACAGGGGGAGCGGGAGCGTCGAGGAGCCGTCGCTCCGCTGTGCGAAAATGGCCCTCATGCTGTCCCTGCCGAGCCTGCTCAGTGAACGCGTAGCCGCCATCGCCGGAATTGATCCGGAGTTGCGGCCGGCGACGCGTCCGCAGTTCGGCCACTACCAGACCAATGTGGCGCTCCGACTGGCCAACGCTGAAGGGCGGCCGCCGCGCGAGGTGGCCGCGTCCCTGGTCGAGCAGATCCAGCTCGACGACCTCTGCGAGCCGCTGGAGGTGGCCGGGCCAGGATTCATCAATCTGCGGATCCGCGCCGACGTGCTCGCGGCGGTTGCGTCCCAGGTGCTCAGCGAGCCCTCGGCCGGGATCACCCTCGCGGACCAGCCGAAGACCGTCGTGATCGACTACTCGTCGCCCAATGTGGCCAAGCAGATGCACGTCGGCCACCTGCGCTCGACCATCATCGGCGACTGCTTCACCCGGGTGTTGCGGGCGCAGGGCCACACGGTCATTCCGCAGAACCACATCGGCGACTGGGGACGCCAGTTCGGGATGCTGGTAGAGGAGATCATGGACGAGGGCCTGGACGTGTCCACGCTTGACCTCGTCGGCGCCGAGGAGCTCTACCAGCGGGCGAACAAGCATCTGAAGGAATCCGAGGAATTCGCCGATCGCGCGCGGGCTCGGGTGGTGCTGCTGCAGTCGGGAGACGTGGAGACCCGCCGGATCTGGCAGCAGCTGATCGACGTGTCGCTGGCCGGCTTCAACGCCACCTATCAGCGGATGAACGTCCTGCTCACCAACGCGGATCTGGCCGGCGAGTCGATCTACAACGCCGACCTGCCGGTCGTCGCGGCCGACCTGGAGTCACGCGGCATCGCGGTGGTGGACGACGGCGCGCTGGTCGTCTTCGTGGACGGGTTCCCGGCCCCGGCGATCATCCGCAACGCCCAGGGAGGCTTCGGCTACAGCTGCACCGACCTCGCCGCGATCCGCCATCGGGTGGGTGACCTGGGCGCCGACCGGATGATCTACGTGGTGGGGGCGCCGCAGGCCTTCCACTTCGAGCAGGTCTTCGCGGTCGCGCGGATCGCCGGCTACCTGCCCGAGACCACGTCCGCCGAGTTCGTCGGCTTCGGCCAGGTACTGGGCGCGGACGGGAAGAAGTTCTCCACGCGGGAGGGGACGGCGGTGACGCTCAACTCGCTGCTGGACGCGGCCGAGAAGGAAGCCGCACCGCCGATCGCGCTGGCCGCGATCAAGTACGCGGACCTGTCCAGCGGCCTGCAGAAGGACTACACCTTTGACGCCGAGCGGATGGTGGCCACCACCGGCGATACCGGCCCGTACCTGCAGTACGCGCACGCACGGGTGAACCAGATCCTGCGCAAGGCCGAGGCCGAGGGGCTCACCTATGCGGGTGTCACGGTGCTGACTGAGCCGGCCGAGCACCAGGTTGCGCTGCTACTGAGCCGATTCGGCGAGGTCGTGGCCGCGGTCGGGGAGACCCTGCAGCCGCACCGGCTGTGCGGCTACCTGTACGAACTGGCCGGCGCGCTCAGCTCGTTCTACGAACAGTGCCCGGTGCTGAAGAGTGAGGGTGACGTCCGCGCGTCCCGCTTGGCGCTCTGCGCCGCGACCAAGAAAGTCCTCGCGTCCGGTCTGGACCTGCTCGGCATTCAGGCGCCCGAGCGCATGTGAACGTAAAGGGGACGGTTCTTTTTTCGTTCAAGTTATCCACAGCTTCGCGCCAGATCTTCGCGCTCTTGTGGACAAGGTGAACGGAAAAGGAACCGTCCCCTTTAGTTCAGTGGGACTCGGCCTTCTGCTCGGCGAGCCAGGCGGCACCGACGATGCCGGCCCGGTTGCGTAGCACGGCGGGCACGATCGGGGTCTTCAGCTTCAGCTTGGGCAGGAATTTGTCCGCGTTCTTGGAGATGCCGCCGCCGACCACGATCAGGTCGGGCCAGAACAGCGCCTCCAGCCGCTCGTAGTAGCGCTGCAGCCGCGGCACGTACTCGTCGAAGCTGAGCTTCAGGTTCTCCCGCACGGACGCGGCCGCCTGCGACTCGGCGTCATGGCCATCGATCTCCAGATGCCCGAGCTCGGTGTTCGGCAGCAGCACGCCACGGTGGATGATCGCGGTGCCGATACCGGTGCCCAGCGTGGTCATGATGACCAGGCCGTCGTTGCCCTTCGCGGCACCCCAGACCACCTCGGCCACGCCGGCGGCGTCCGCATCGTTGACGAGCACGACGTCGCGTCCGAGCCGCTCCTCGAAGATCTGCTCCGCGGGCGCGTCGATCCAGGACTTGTCGATGTTCGCCGCCGATCGGGTCACGCCGTGGGTGACCACCGCCGGAATGGTGATGCCGATCGGTCCGTCGCCCATCTGGTCGGCGAACTGCTCGACGATCTCGGCGACCACATCGGCCACATTCGCCGGCGTCGACTCCGCCGGTGTGCCAATGCGGACGCGTTCGCTGGCGAAATCGCCGGCGGCCAGGTCGACGAGGGCGCCCTTGATGCCCGATCCGCCGATATCGATTCCCAGGACAGCTCTGTTCTGCATGGGGAACAGATTAGGGCGTCAGTGTGGAGGATCTTGCACCGAACACGGTGCAAGATCCTCCACACTCTTCCGCCCTAGACTCAGCAATCGTGACCAGTTGGCTAGTGACCGGCGGCGCCGGCTATATCGGAGCACACGTGACCAGGGCGCTGCAG
>JAKOQD010000248.1 GCA_029778515.1 Actinomycetes bacterium | reverse complement strand
GGCGGGCTACGGGGCAGACCAGCACGTGGTGTCGATCCTGCTGCTGGACGCCCAGGATCGTCCGGTGCCGATCGACTATTACAGCTCCACGAAGGTGCGGTCGGAAGGCGACCGGATCACCGGAGTCGACGTCAGCGTGCCCTCCACGATGCCGGCGTCGTTCACGGCGATCGTCATGACCGACGCGTTCCCCGCCCGTCAGAAGGAGTTCGGGCCATGATCCGAAATCTGTTCGACGGGATTCTGGCCGTACTGCTGGCGGTCGTGATGGGCATGGCCATCGCCCTTGGGCTCGGCATGCTGGGACTGACCGGTACCCCCTGGTGGCGGCTCGGTCCGTGGCTGGCAGGGCTGGGACTGCTGGGCGGCTGGCAGCAGACGGTGAGCTCGAATGTTGCGGGCGGCATCGGCTGGACCGTCACCACGGTCGGCGCGCCGCTGCTCGTCACAGGCGTCGTCGCACTCTTCGTGGCTTCGCGGGCCAAGCGCTCGACCTGGGTCGGACTGTTCCCGGCGGCGATCGGGGCTGGCGCCGCGGCTGCGTTGCTCGTCTTCGCCTCGCAGTCCTCGCAGACCGTTTCGAACGCGGCCGGCAGTGTGACAACCGACGAGGCTCTGAGCTGGTTCTGGCAAGACATGCATCCGGGCACTGTGGTGGGCGCCGCGGCACTGGTCGGAGTGCTGTGGTGGCTGCACACCGTCGGCCGCGGGTGGTGGCTGTCCGGCCGCGGAGTGGCGCTCGGACTCCTGGTCTGGCTGGGCGTCGTGCTCACGGCCGCGATGGTCGCCGGGGCGATGTACCTGACCAGCTCCACGGCAGTGGGGATCGCCCTCGCGCTGCTCTATCCGTTGGCCGGGACGCTCGGGCTGTTCGCGGCTGTCGGGGTTCCCGTCGACGCCTCGCTGACCCGGCTGACCGCAGAACGCCTGACGGTGGCAACCTGGGATCAAGGGCTGGTGTACACCGCTGGCGGCGTGGTGGCGGCTCTGCTGCTCACGGCAGTCGTCGGGTTGCTCCTGCGGCTGCTCAAGCACCGTTCGACCTGGTTGGGTGCGCTCACGGTGACGCCGCTGCTGGCTACTTTCCTGGCCTGGGCGATGTCGACGGCAATCGAGGTGCCGGTCGCTCTGGGCACGCCGTCACAGGTGACGATCAATCCGTTGCTGGCCGCCGCGGCAGGTCTGGGGCTCGCGCTGGTCACCCGGTTCGTCGCCGGCCGGCCGCGGGTGGCGCCGACCGCGCCAGCACCCACCCAGCCTGGTGCGCCTTCGGACATCGACTCACTGCTGCGCGAGGTGGGCATCGAGTAACCGCGGCAGGGCTGCGACCTAGGCTGGAAGCATGCTCAAAGGATTCAAGGACTTCATCCTGCGCGGCAATGTCATCGACCTCGCCGTCGCAGTCGTCATCGGTGCTGCATTCACGGCGGTGATCGGTGCCGTCAACGAGGCGCTGATCACGCCGCTGGTGAACAGCTTCTTCCACATGCTTGGCCTGAGCAAGGACGGCATCGGAGGCACCATCGGGCTGCCCGGCGATCAGGTCATCAACATCGGCGTCATCATCGGTGCGGCCATCACGTTCCTGGTCACGGCTGCTGTGGTGTACTTCGTCTTCGTCGCGCCCATGAATCACTGGAAAGAGCGGTACGCGAAGCCTGAGGACCAGTCCGCCAGCGCCGAGGACCTGCTGGCTGAGATCCGTGACATCCTGCGCGAGCAAGGTAGCGACACCAAGTCGTAGCGCAGGCGGCTTCACCCTTTGGTGGATCGTTCACCGTTACGAACGGTGCAGGATTGCACAAAGGGTGAGCGCGAGGGCACGCACCGATTCGTGCCGTGAAGACAGGAAGGGGTGCAGTCGAAATCGGTGGACATCCGGTGCGGCACAAGCCTGTCCGCGCCCGGCATGCTCACCGATCACCTACGTTCCGCGTTGCCTACCGCTCCCACGAGCGGCAAGGATGGGGCCCGTGGAAGCCGCCCCCGAACACATCACCGCCCGCGCCGAACGCACACTCCGCGACCGCGTCTACGGCGCTTGCTACACCGGTTGGCAGAAGATCGACCTGAGCATCTGGCAGGTCGACGGGGAGCCCGTCCCATTCGCCGAAGCCGCCGCGGCGCAGTACGAACCGGCCGGCGGCGGCACGACTTGGGGCACGCCCTGGTCGACCGCCTGGTTCCGTGCCAAAGGCCAGGTCCCGCGGGAGTGGCCGGCCGACGAGGTCGACCTGGACATCGACCTGGGCTGGACGTGGGGACCGGCCACCGGCGAAGCCCTGATGTACGACACGGCCGGGCATCCGATCGAAGGCATCGCCCCGGGCCGCCCGCGCATCCCCTGGCCGCGGCACCGGATCGACGTGTTCATCGAGGCCGCGGCCAACCCCATGCCCACGTTCGACTGGTACCCGACCGACTCCAGTCTTGGGCCGATTCCGGATGCCGCACCCCGCCTCACCGTCTCCCGGGCGCAGTTCGTGCGCATCAATCGGCAGGCCGAGCGCGTGGCGCAGGATTTCGTCCTCGCCCTGGCGGTGGTCAAGGAGCTGACCGACCCCCTGCAGAAGGTCCGCGCACTGGAGGCCCTCTGGGCGGGGTGCAACGTGGTCGACGATCTCAGCGACATGGACGGCCAACGTTGGTCGCGGGTGAGTGAGGAGCTCTCCGTGGTCTTCGACACGCCGGCCGGGGCCGACGCAGGCCACTTGCACGCCGTGGCCAACGCACACATCGACACGGCATGGCTATGGCCCTTCCGGGAGACCGTGCGCAAGGTCGCGCGCTCCTACGCCAACGCGCTCGCGGTCATGGCCGACGACCCGCACATGGTCTTCGCGTCTTCACAGGTGCAGCACCTGGCGTGGATGGCGGAGTTGCACCCGGAACTGTTCGAGCGGATCCGCAAGCGCATCATCGAGGGCCGCTGGATCGTGGAAGGGGGTACGTGGGTCGAACCGGATGGCAACATGCCCAGCGGCGAGTCCTTCGCGCGGCAGTTCCTGCAGGGCCAGACGTGGCTGCAGGAACACCTCGGGATCACTGCGACCTCGTTCTGGCTGCCTGACACGTTCGGGTACTCGGCCGGCTTACCGCAGATCGCTCGCGGTGCTGGCTGCGACACCTTCATCACGCAGAAACTGTCCTGGAACTCCGTCAACGTCTTCCCGCACACCACGCTGTTCTGGGAGGGGGTGGACGGCTCCCGGCTGCTGACCCACTTCCCGCCGGCCGACGACTACAACTGCTCGGTGCAGCCTGCCGAGCTCGCCAAAGCTCAGCGCAAGATGTCCACCCAGCCCGTGGCCGATGGCCTGTTCCTCTACGGCTTCGGGGACGGCGGCGGGGGACCGACCCGCGAGATGGGGCAGCGGCTGCAACGGCTGGCCGACGTCGCGGGGTTGCCGCGGGTGACCCCGAGCACAGTCGCCCAGTTCTTCGCTGCCGCGCGGGAACTGCCCGACCCGCCCGTGTGGTCCGGTGAGTTGTATCTGGAATACCACCGCGGCACGCTGACCAGCCAGGCCCACATCAAGCAGGCCCACCGGCGGGCCGAGGCGCTGCTGCGCGAGGCCGAGATCTGGGCGACCGGCGCCCACCTGCAGCAGGAATTCGACTACCCGGCCGATCAACTGCGCGACCTTTGGCGGGAACTGCTCGTCATGCAGTTCCACGATGTCCTGCCGGGCACCTCGATCGGCTGGGTGCACGACGAGGCGCTGCGGAGGTTGCGGGAGGTCAGCGACGCAGCCGAGGCCATCATCGCTTCGGCGTTGGCTGCGCTGGCCGGCGAGGGCGAGCAGGTCGTCTCCGCCACCGCCTCCCCGCACGGGCATCCCGGCATTCCGGCGCTGGGCTGCGCGCCGGCCATCGACCGGACCTGGGAAGTTGACGCTTCGGAATCCGACGGGACGATCACGTTGGCCCGCGGCGATCAGACGGTGACGTTCACGGACGGCCTGGTCACCTCGTTCCGGCTCGGAGACCGGGAACTGGTGCCACCGGATGGGGCGATGGGGCGCCTGCGGCTGCATCCCGACCGGCCTGTGCGCTGGGATGCCTAAGATCTCGACGAGCAGCACATCCACGGTGCCATCGAGGTCCCGGTCAGCGGCGCAGAGCTCATGCCCGACGCGACCGTGCGGGTGACTCGGCAGTGGCAGGACAGCACGTTCACCCAGCAGTTCAGGCTCCGCGAAGAGGGTTTGGAGATCCGCACCGAGGTGGACTGGCACGCGGCGGACGTGCTGCTGCGAATGGAGTGCGACCTCGACGTGCTCGCCTCCTCGACCTATGTGGAGACGATGTACGGCTTCCTCAAGCGGCCGACTCCCCGCAACACCAGTTGGGAGCGCGCCAAGTTCGAGACGTGCGGTCACCGCTGGCTGCACCTCGGTGAGACCGGGTTCGGCGTGGCGCTGCTGACACCGACCACGTACGGTTCCCGGATCACCCGCCACCACCGCAACGCCACCGGCGTCTATATGCGGGCCGCGTTCTCGTTGTTGCGGGCACCGGCCTTCCCCGACCCGCGCCGGGATGCGGGCGAGCACAGTTTCGTGCACGTGATCGTTCCTGGTGTGGGGGCCGCCGAGACCATCGCATTGGCCGACCAGGAGTCGTTCCCGATTCGGACCGTCAGCGGCGCTGCCCCCTTCGAACCCATCGTGCGGGTCAGCGGTCCGGGGCTTGCCGTGGAAGCGGTCAAACTCGCCGAGGACGGCAGCGGCGACGTCATCGTGCGGGTCCGGGAAGTGCTGGGGGCGCGCAGCCGAGGCGCGGTCGAACTCTGCACGCCGGTCGCCGAGGCGATCGAGTGCGACCTGGTGGAACGCCCGCATTTGGCGGTTGATCCGGGGAATCTGGAGTTCCGGCAGTTCGAGGTGAAGACGCTGCGTTTTCGCTGACCCCAGGATTCACCATGTGCGGCACGGCCGATTGGTGAGCATTCCGGGCATCCGTTAGCCCAACGGGCGGGGTTTGGGCGTCCGGCATGCTCACCGATGCCCGGAATGCTCACGGATTGCGACTTCACGACCTGGAGGATCGGGGCCACGCAGCGCACGTGGCACACTTAGTTAGGCGTATTAACAAACGGGGAGAGCATGATCGACGACGAGGGGATCGTCCTGGCTGCCGTGCGCGCTATGCCGCGCTGGCACGTGATCCACTGGGGAGCCCCGGGCACGAGCACGCTGCTGTGCCTATGGGTGGCTGGCCGGGAGACGATCGTGGCTGTGGACGGCTTCTTCGTGACGTACAAGGGCAGACGCCGACCGATTCTGGACGGTGGCCTGACGCACGTGCTGCGCGAGGTCGAACAGGCCCGCGACGCGGCGGCGCTGGCCACCCAGCCTGCCACTGAGACCAAGGATTGGCTGCTGAAACAGTGGCAGGCCCAGTCCCCGGATGGCGTCTGGAACTTCCCACGCGGCGGTTACGTGGAATGGGCGTACAACGGTGCCCTGCACGTGGAGGCCAGTGACGGCGGGCCCTACGACCACCCCCTGCCGACGCCGCTGCAGGATGTGCTGGTCGACCTCGGCTGGAACCCACCGACGAGCACGTTCCGCAACTGCTGGCTGCGGCCCGGTGAGCGGACTGAGGACACGGCGGCGCTTTGCGTACTCACGCCCATGGCCGCGTTCGGCTACGAGGCGCCGCCGCCGGTCTGAGGCACGCCGAGCACGAGTTGCAGCGTGAGCCGTTCGTGGGGATCGTCCAGGGCGCGGCCGAACGTCTCCCGCAATCGCCCCAGCCGATAGGACACCGTCTGCGGATGGACATGCAGGGCGGTGGCGATGCGGGTGCGATCACCCTGGAAGGCCAGCCAGGCGGCGAGAGTCTCGAGCAAGGCCTGCCGCTTGGTCGCGGATATCCCGGCGACGGGTCGCAGCGCGCGCTCGGCCACCTCACCCAGCAGGTCAGGATCAGCCCCGATCACCAGCTCCGGCAGGTAGTCGGTCGCTACCACGATGGGTGAGTCCGGTACCCGTCCGGCTTGCACCAAGCGCTGCACCCGGCGGGCGTGTGCCAAGGAGACCGGCGCTTCGGCCGGGGGACGAACCGTGCCGACGAAGACCTGACTGCCCTCCCACGCCCGCTGCAGGGCCGCGCGTCGGCCGGGTCCGGAGGGATCGGGGAGGATCGCCAGCGCTTCGTCGCCTTCGAACGCCACGATGACGTCGGCCGGCGGCGTGGGTTCGCGCGCCTCACCCAGCGGCACGACGGCGACGGCCATGCGTTCGGGCAGCGTCCAACCCGCGGCGTCCGCGGCAGCCTGCAATGCGACCGGATCCTGCCCCGCCTGACCCTCCAGCAGCAACTCCACCAAGCGCGAGCGCATCACGTCACGTTGCCCCTCCTGCGTCGCGTGACCCTGGGCGCTGGCAGCGGACAACACGTCGATGTAGACGAAGATCGCCTCAGCCAGCGTCACGAGGTCACCGGTCGGCAGGTCACTCGCCACGGCGACCGTGGACATCCGTTCCCATGCGATCCGCGCGCCCACCCGGTAGGCCGACAACAGCGATTCGAGACTGCGGCCCTGTCTGCTCTCCACAGCGCCGATCCGCCGGTAGAAACGGGCGGCGCCGGCATCCAGCGCTGGCGATTGAGTTCCGAACAGGTCGAGCAGTCGGCCCAGTGCGATCTCGGTGCCGCGCTGCACCACTGGCCGGACGTCGCTGTCCCAGGCGGTCGCGTACGCCGGCACCTCGTCGGCGATCGCTGCGACGGTCGCCTGCACCGCCTCAGGCAGGAACGGTCGCAGCATGACGTCGAGTTCGTGCGGCAGTCGGGACCAAGGTTGCATTTTTAGCACTCCGAGATAAGAAGGAGGCCTCAAGTCTAGCCAGATGCGAGTCTTGCGCGTCCGTCTTTGTTGGAACCATAGTGGTATGAGTACGACAGCCGCATTCTTCGACCTCGATGGCACCCTGATCCCGGGGTCGGCCAACATCCCGCTGGCCAAGGCCGCCTTCCGGCACGGTTTCGTCACGCCGGCCGACTTGGCCAAGGACTTGCGCAACGGGGTGAGTTTCCTGCTCAAGGGCGCCACCGACGAGCGCAGCGCCGAGGTCCGCGACCGGATTCTGCGCGCGGTCTCCGGTCACCCCGCCGCGAAGGTGGAGGCGCTGGGTCCCTACTTCATCGACGACCTTGTGGCGAGCATCCGCCCGCAGATGCAGCAGGTGCTCGACCAACACGGCGACCTCGGCCACGATCGCGTGGTGATCTCCGCCTCCCCCACCGAGATCGTGTCCCGGCTCGCGCACACCGCGGGTCTTGAGCACGGCATCGGTACGACGGCCGCCCGCGACGGGCAGGACGTCTACACGGGTGAGCTCGAGGGCCCGTTCTGCTACGGCGAGGGCAAGGTCGCGGTCATGCAGGCGATCGCCCTGGAGAAGGGTTACGACCTGGCCGCGTGCTACGCGTACAGCGATTCCGCCAGCGACCTGCCCATGCTCGAGGCAGTGGGGCATCCGGTTGCGGTCAACCCGGAGCCGGAGTTGCGGTTGATCGCGCAGGAGCGCGGTTGGCCGGTGGTCGAGACGTCGTCGGTGCCGCGGGTGAAGTTGCGCTCGCTGTCGGGCCTCACTGCCCTGACCCGCAACGTCCTTGGCGCCGCTGGGCGCCGGGTGTTCGCCTGAGGGCGATCTTCGCCACTTCGGTGGATCTGCGCCACTTCTTTGCGGCGAGGATTTGCGGAAGTGGCGAGGATCTCCCGCGACGGCGGATGAAATCGCAATCCGTTGTCATTCAGGGCGCCGAAAGCCCGCCCGCGGTGCTCACCGATCGGCGGTCCCGGGTGGGAACGCGGCAGGCTCAGGCCGAGCCCGAGGTGTTGTAGTCCGGCAGATCCGGCACATCGCGGCGGGCCGGCGGTAGCGATCCATCGGCCAGGCCCTCGAGCAGATTCGCCGTCACCGCGCGGCTGAAGTCGCTGCTCGCGGGCGTGATCCCCTTCGCACGGTTCGGGCCGTTCAACGACCGGGTCCAGTTCATCGTCCCGGATGCCCACACCCGGGCCCCGGAGTCCGTGCTGTAGTACGTCATCGTCGACCAGGTCTGCTTGCCGCGGCAATCCACCGGCGACAGCGTGGGTACCTCGATCTGCTCAGGCGTCGGTGGCTGCGGGTAGTACCGGTCGGACTCGGTCCCGACCAGCCCCGGGAAGGCCGAGCCCTTTGCCAGCTTGATGCCGTCGAACAGCGCGAAATCCGGCTCCCGGATCACCATGGGTCCGGCGACCGGGAACGCGTCGTACAGCATCCCGACGATCCCCGACTCCGGCTTGCCCTGGTCGCGCCAGCGGATGTTCTTGGGCTGGATGGCCGCGTCCTTCGCGCAGTAGACGGCATCGTCTCGCAGGTCCACGCGCCAGTACCCGGCGTTGGCGCCCATGAACGCCAGTCCGGCGCCGGCGTCCCGGGCGTCGATCAGCGCCTGCCGGTAGGAAGCCGGCCAGTACTCGTCATGGCCGGTCGAGACCACCGCCTTCACCCCGTCGAGCAGGGAGGGATCGCGCGCGATGTCGGCGTTGCTGAACCACACATGGTCGATGCCGACCTCGTCGGCGAAGCGCGCCACCGGAACGTCGTAGCCCATGGCAATCGGCGCTCCCCACAATGCGTGGTCGTACGGCCGGTCGTAACTGACGGCGTAGGAACGGCCCGCGAAGTCTCCACCTGTGCTTCGGTACAGGCTTCGGCCACCCCAGACGTTGTAGGCCTGCCAGGTCATGCTGCACGACAGGATCGCGACCTTGCCCTGCGCGGATTCCGGCCGGACGACGAACGGGATGTTCGTGCCGCCGTCCTCGGAACGGACCACGACCGTGTACAGGCCGGATCGCCAACCCGTGGTGTCGACTTCAGCGACGACCGGCCACCCGGCCACAACCGCGCGGGTCTGCGGGTCTGGCGCTTCATTGCTGAACTGCTTTTTGCTGCCGGCGGTCTCCGCGACCTTCGTCCCGCCTTTGCCGCCGAAATGGCCGATCCGGTAAACCGAGGCGACCCAGGGCTTGGCTGCCGAGACGTGCAGCTGCAAGGGATCGCCGGCCTTGATGCTGTCGTTGGCGTAGGCCGACAGCAGCGCCGCGGGGGCCACTTTCCCAGCCCGCCAGCGGTCGGTCGGCGTCTCCGCTGGCGTCGCGGAGGGGCTCACCCGCTGTGGCGTGTTCGGCGGGCTCGGCGCGGTCTGGGTGGCAGCGCACGCGGCCGTCGTCAGGCCGGCTCCGGCGAGCAGGAAATGGCGGCGGCTCAGATCCACCCGACCATGCTCGCATTGCGCGAGTGGCGCCCCACGGCCCGACCCGCGCACAATCGGCACATGGAACACCGTGCCGTGATCGAGTCCACCACCGTCGAGGCCGTCCAGAAGCTGCTCAGCGAGCACGCCTTTCTGGAAGCGTTTGCGGGCGAGGTCGGAGTGACCGCCGGCGACATCGACATCACGCGCAACGACGGCTCGGTGGAAGCATCCATGCCATGGGCGTTCCGCACCGACAAGGCGGGGATCCCGGCGCTGGCCCAGAAGTTCCTGCCGCAGGAGGTGCACTTGAACTGGTGGCAGGCCTGGCAAACCGATGCTGCCGCCGGCGACATCAAAGTCGAACTCGACGGCCGCCCGGCTGCTACGTGCACCGGGACGGCCACACTGCGGCAGAACGGCGACGACGTCGAGTACCTGGTGGTCACCGAGACTCGCACGCACGGGGTGCCCTGGCCGTTGGGCGGCAAGGTGGAGTCCATGATCAACAAGGACCTGGTGGGATGGATCCTTTCCGTGCAGGCGCGGGTGGCCAACCGGGAGAGCTGAGGGCCGCAGCGGGACATCTTCGCCACCTTCGTGAATCCTCGCCGGAAACGGAGGGTCTTGCGCAGTCTCGGCTGGGGTGCGGTGGGTTTCTGGTCACTATCCCGCCACTGCATGACCGCTTCATGACCAGAACCCCGACAGTGCCCGGCTGGCCCATTAGCAACAGCCTCAACAGGTACAAGGCGCAATTCAACACTCGTTGAGTTAGGCTTGCCCCATGCGAGCGATGATTCTCAAGGAGTTCCGCGAACTGCGCCGCGACAGGCGCACCATGGGCATGCTCATCGCGATGCCGATCCTGCTGCTGGTTGTGTTCGGCTACGCCGCCAACTTCTCCGTCGACGAGATCCCCACGGCGACCCTCGGTCCACAAGCCGACCAAGCCGCCGCGCTGGTCACCAGCGTCCCGCAGGCGCCGTTCGACGTCACCGAGGTGAACACCACCGGCGACGCGGCCACCGCCGAGAACATGCTGCAACGCAACGAGGTCGACGTCGCGATCCTGACCGGCAGCCAGCCGGTCGTCGCCTACATCGACGGCTCCTCGCTCTTCACGGCGCAAAGTGCGGTGGCGGTTTTCAACCGCTTCGGTGACAAGGTCCAGACGCAGGTGCTGTTCAACCCCGAGCTCAAGACGAGCTGGGTGATGGTGCCGGCGATCATCGGGCTGATCCTCACGTTCATCGGCACGATCATCACAAGCATCGGGATGGTCAAGGAGAAGCAGACCGGCACGATCGAACAACTGGCGGTCATGCCGATCAAGCCCAGCACCGTGATCCTCGGCAAGATCCTGCCCTACTTCATGCTGGCGTCTTTGGACATGGTGGTGGTCACGGTCCTCGGGATGCTGCTGTTCGACGTGCCGTTCAACGGCAACGTCCTAGTGTTCGCCCTTGGCGCCGCGCTGTTCCTGTTCGTCGTGCTCGGTCTCGGCGTCTTCATCTCGACGATCTCGCAGAACGTGGGTCAGGCCATCCAGACCGCGTTCTTCTTCTTGCTCCCGCAGATCCTGCTCTCGGGCATGATCTTCCCGCTGGAGGCGATCCCGTGGACCGTGCGCTGGATCAGCTACTTCCTGCCGCTCACGTACTTCACGATGATCTCGCAAGGGGTCATGCTGCGCGGCGCCCCACTGGACAGCCTGTGGTTCCCACTGCTGATGCTGGCCATCATGGCCGTGATCGTGTTCACCGGCGCGGTGCTGCGCTTCCGGCGCAACCTGGCACCCGGCGACAAGCGGTCCAAGGTCGCGGCATGAGCGTGCAGCAACTCACGGTCAAACGCGGTCACGTGCTTGCCCTCGACGACGTCACAGTGGAAACCCCGGGGGGCCGGATCACCGCGATCGTGGGTGGCGATGGAGCCGGCAAGACGACACTGCTGGAAGCGATGGTCGGGCTGGTGCTGCCCGACGCCGGCAGCGTCGACCGGGTGCCTCGTGAAGACGTTGGCTACATGCCCTCCGGCGCGGGTAGTTGGGCAGATCTGACCGTGGACGAGAACGTCACGTTCATCGGTGGTTCCTACGGTCTGTCCGGATCGGCGCTGCAGGAGCGGGCCGACGAGGTGCTCGGCCGTGCTGGACTGAGCGAGGCTCGGGACCGGCTCGCCGGGCAACTGTCCGGGGGGATGCGGCAGAAGCTGGGTTTCTGCCTGGCGATCCTGCACGAGCCGCGCCTGCTGGTTCTCGACGAACCGAGCACCGGCGTCGACCCGGTCAGCCGTGTGGAACTGTGGCGGCTGATCAGCGAGGCGGCGGCCACCGGCACGGCCGTGGTGCTCAGCACCACCTACATGGACGAGGCCGAACGTGCGGGCTGGGTCGTGCTGCTGGAGCAGGGACGGCAACTGCTCGCAGGTACGGCCGATGAGCTCATCGCCTCCTGCCCTGGACAGGTCACATTGACGGCCGAACCTTCCCGACCGGAGCTGGCCTGGCGCAGTGGCGAGTTGTACAGGCAATGGTGGCCCGACGGCGCGCCCGCCGACACCACGCCCGCGCACCTGACGCTGGAGGACGTGAGCATCGTTGCCGCCCTGCGGGTGCAGTCATGAACACCTTGCTCGAAGCGCGCAACCTGACGAGGTCGTTCGGCAGCTTCACGGCGGTCGACGACGTGAGCTTCAAGGTCGGACCTGGCGAGGTCGTCGGGCTGCTCGGGGCGAACGGCGCCGGCAAGACGACCACCATCCGCATGCTGCTTGGGCTCTTGCGTCCGAGTACGGGCCAAGCCCTGCTCGCCGGGAGCCCGCCGAATCGTGTGGGCCGCCGCAAGCTCGGGTACGTGCCGCAGGGATTGGGTCTGTACGCCGAACTCACGGTCGGCGAGAACCTCGCGTTCGCGGCACAGGCCTTCGGATGCCAACCCGCTGAGCTGCCGCCGGTGCTGGCCGACGATGCGGACACTTTGGTCGGCGGGCTGCCACTGGGTTTGCGCCGGCAGGTTGCCTTCCTCTGCGCGTTGCAGCACGCCCCGGATGTCCTCGTTCTGGACGAGCCGACGTCGGGAGTAGAACCGCTGTCCCGGGCACGGTTGTGGGATCGCATTCGCGCGGAGTCAAGTCGCGGCGTCGGCGTGCTCGTCACCACGCATTACATGCAGGAAGCGCGCCAGTGCGACCGGCTGTTGCTGATGTCCGAGGGCCGCCTGGTCGCCACCGGCACCGAGGCCGACATCGTGGACGGCACTCGCACCGTGGCCGTGCGCGGCCAGGATTGGGCGCGGACCTTCGAGGTGCTGACAGGGGCCGGATTCGGCGTCAACCTGGCGGGGCGCGACGTGCGGGTGGTCGATCCCGATCCCCAGCGGCTGCGCGACGTGCTCGCCAGTGCCGGGCTCGAGGCCACCCTGACGGACGTGCCCGCAACTATCGAAGAGCGCATGACCGCCCTGGCCACATCGTGAGTCCACGCGGCCGGCGGCCCGGCGACGAGAACACCCGGCAGACCATATTGGACAGTGCCCGCCGACTGTTCGCCGAGCAGGGGTACGAGCGGGCCAGCATGCGCGCCATCGCGCGGGATGCCGGCGTGGACCCCGCGTTGATCGTGCACTACTTCGGCAGCAAGCAGGATCTGCTCGTCGAGGCGCTGCGCTTGCCGCTCGACCCGGCACAGGTCACGGCGGGCATCTCCGGGCTTCCCGCCGACCAGCGTGGGGCCGCCTTTGTGCGGGTGTTGCTGTCGGTCTGGGAGCGGCCGGAGGTCCGCGAATACATACTGGGCATGCTGCGGACAGCGGCCTCCCACGAGATCGCCCGAAAGGCCTTGACACGCACGCTGCATGACAGCGTGCAGCCTGTTGTCGCAAGCCTGGTCATCGACCAGCCGCAGCGACGCTCGGCGCTGGTGATCAGCCAGATGGCGGGGCTGGCGATGACCCGCTACTTCCTGGCGATTCCCGAGATGGTCGGGCTCACCGAGGAGGAGTTGGTCGCCGATGTCGGCGCGACAGTGCAGCGCTACCTGACCGGTGAACTGGGCTGAACGCCAGCACAAGAAGGTGCCACAGGCACTTGTCCATCGTCTTCAGCGTACGGATGTGCCACAGAGACCACTTACTGGCGCCACAGGCACATCGTCGTAAAGCTCTGGCCCAATGATGTGCCTAAGCGACCACAAAGTGACGCCTCGGGCACATCGTGCTGCAGTCGCAGACCCGGCCCGCCAGAATGAGTCCCGTGAGCAGCGACCACTACCTGGACATCGACGCCGTCATGGACCTGCAGGAGATCATCTCCAGCCTGCAGGACCTCGAGGACGACACCTTCGAACGGCACGGCCTGACCGCCAGCGGCACCTG
>JAKOQD010000247.1 GCA_029778515.1 Actinomycetes bacterium | reverse complement strand
TGCTCCTGGTGAGCAATGAGGTCGCGCGTGGCACCCCGGCGGAGATCTCCCTGCCGGTGCTGTCCCTCCTCGCGCACGACATCCGTGGGGTCGCCGCGGACACCCTTGCGCTAACCGAGTCGGCCCGCGCTGATCTGGTGGTGCTGGACGGACGCGCCGATCTTCCCGGAGCGCGCACCATGGCCCGGCTGTTCAACTCCTCCGGGTCCACCGTGCCGCTGCTGCTGGTGCTCACCGAGAGCGGCCTGGCCGCCGTCGCCACCGACTGGGGCTTGGCGGACGTGGTGCTCGACACCGCCGGGCCGGCCGAGTTCGAGGCCCGGATTCGGCTGCTGGTCACGTCCGCGGCCAACGACGGACTGATCAGCGCCGGCGGCATCGTCATCGACGACGCCGCCTACTCCGCGATGCTGGACGGCGCCCCGCTCGACCTCACCTACACCGAGTTCGAACTGCTGAAGTACCTGGTGCAGCACCCCGGCCGCGTGTTCAGCCGGGAGCACCTGCTCGCCGACGTCTGGGGCTACGACTACTACGGCGGCACCCGGACGGTGGACGTGCACGTGCGCCGGCTGCGCGCCAAGCTCGGCCCGGAACACGAGGCCCTGATCGGCACCGTCCGCAACGTCGGCTACCGCTTCTCCCCGGACGGCTCCGCGCGCCGTTGAGTCCCGCCGCTACCCTGCAAAGATGCCGACCAATCGACTCAGCGCTGCCCAAGCCGAACAGGTGCTCGACCTGGCCGCGGCCGCGACCGCGCACGATGGCGTTGATCCGCTCAACGAGGAGGCGCGGTTCGCGCTGCGCGACGACTCCGCCGAGCACTACCTGCACCACGTCGGCGACCGATTGGCCGGTTACCTGATTTGGCTGCCGTTGCATCACACCGGGCAGTTGGTGGTGCACCCGGAGTTTCGGCGGCAAGGGATCGGACGGACGCTGGTTGAACAAGCGTTTGGGGTGATCGACGGGGCCCCGGCCGGCTCGACCACACGTCCGGTGGCGATTTGGGCGTTCGGCCATCTGCGCGCGGCGCAGGGATTCGCGTCCGCTCTGGAGCTCAGCCCGGTGCGTGGGCTGCTGATCATGGATCGCCCACTCGCCGAACCGGTCACACCGCACGTCCCGGACGCACTGCAGCTGCGCGGCTTCGAGCCGGCGGACGCGGCCGAGGTGCTCACCGTGAACGCGGCCGCCTTCGCTCATCATCCCGAGCAGGGCAGCCTGGACGAAGCCGGCCTGCACGCCCGCATGGCCGAGCCCTGGTTCGACCCGTCCGGCCTGATCCTCGGCTTCGATGCGGACGGTCTCGCCGGCTTCCATTGGACCAAGCGGATGGATGCCCGAACCGGCGAGGTGTACGTCATGGCGGTTGCCCCCAGAGCCCAGGGACGCGGCTACGGCAAGGCCCTGCTGAACGCCGGGCTGGCCCACCTACAACGATCGGGATGTGACCGCGTCCTGCTGTACGTCGACATGGCGGATCAGGTAGCGGTAAGAATGTACGAAAGCGCCGGATTCCGAGTCACCCACCGCGACGTGCTCCTGGCGCCGAAGCCGAAGGAGCAACAATGACGGTCGAGGAACAAACTGTCGCAACAGACGCCGCCCCGACCCCACCCGACCTTCCGGCCGACCGCTTCTCCGACCGCGAGCTGTCCTGGCTGGCGTTCAACAACCGCGTGCTCGACCTGGCCAAGGACGCCAAGCGGGTGCCACTGCTCGAACGCGCCAAGTTTCTGGCCATCTTCGCCTCCAATCTGGACGAGTTCTTCATGGTGCGGGTGGCCGGCCTGAAGCGCCGGATGGCTGCCGGGGTCGCGGTGACCAGCAACTCCGGGCTGATGCCCCGCGAGTTGCACGACGCCATCCTCACCCGCACTCGCGAGCTAGTGGTCGACCACGCCCAGGTGTTCGCCGAGGACATCCGGCCGGCGCTGGCCCAGCACGGCATCGAGATCCTGCGCTGGGACGAGCTCACGTCCGATGAGCGCGAGAAGATGACCGCGCTGTTCGAGAACCGGATCTTCCCGGTGCTGACCCCGCTGGCGGTCGACCCGTCCCACCCGTTCCCGTACATCTCCGGGCTGAGCGTGAACCTGGCTGTGCTGCTGCGGAACCCGGCCACCGGCGTCCGCCAGTTCGCCCGGGTCAAGGTGCCGACGATCCTCAGCCGCTTCGTTCCGCTCGGCGGCGGACGCTTCGTCCCGCTGGAGGAAGTGATCGCGCGCCATCTCGGCCAGCTGTTCTCCGGCATGGAGATCCTCGGCCACTCCACCTTCCGGGTGACCCGCAACGAGGACGTCGAGGTCGAAGAGGACGATGCCGAGAACCTGCTGTTCGCGCTGGAGAAGGAGTTGCTGCGCCGCAAGATCGGACGCCCGCCGGTGCGGCTCGAAGTCGAAGAGGACATCGACGACCGGATGCTGCAGCTGCTGATCAGCGAACTCGACATCGCCGAGAAGGAGGTCTTCCGGATGCCCAGCCCGCT
>JAKOQD010000246.1 GCA_029778515.1 Actinomycetes bacterium | reverse complement strand
GCAAGGCGGCCAGCAGGGTGGCGCTGACCGCGTCCAAGTCGACGCTGAAGGTGAAGAAGACCCGGGCCACGGTCACTGCGGACGTGGTCTCCGCCACCGGCGTCGTACCAACAGGGAAGGTGAAGTTCTACCTGGGAAAGAAGCTGGTCAAGTCGGTGAAGTTGAAGTCCGGCCAGACGACGGTCAAGGTGAAGTACCCCGCGGTCGAGAAGAAGGGGACCTACAAGGTCACCGTCAAGTACTCCGGCAGCTCGCTGCTGGAGAAGTCGCAGAAGTCGCTGAAGTTGAAGGTGAAGAAGTAAACACCCACCCGGGTGCCAGCCTCACGAGGCACACCTTGAGCTGAGCGCCGGCGGCACACCGGTAACCCGAATTGGGAGGCATGCCAAGCCGGTGGCGACAGCGCTGACGGCCATGACCCGAGTTGGATCGCTTAACCGGCTCACTTGGGGTCGGTAAAGCCTCCGAAGTCGGGTTTGGTTCAACTGCTTGGAACCTCAAGCTCCCGTAAGCCATCCAAGTCGGGTCAGAGCCAGCTGAGCAGCCGGGCGTCGGCCAGCGAGTCGACCACAAGGTCGGCCGGGAACTCCTGCCCGCGGACGCTGGGCACGCCGACCACCCGCAGGCCTGCGGCTCGCGCCGAAGCCAGGCCGACCAGGGAGTCCTCGAACGCCACCGCCTCGGCCGGATTGACGCCGAGCCGGGCGCAGGCCTCGACGTAGAGATCCGGGGCCGGCTTGCCGGCGGACACGTCGTCGCGGGAGACCAGCACCTCGAAGAACGGACGCAGCCCCGCGCGGCCGAGAGCCAACTCCACCAGATAGCGCGGCGAATTGCTGGCGACAGCGATCGGCACCCGGCCGTGCAGGTGCGTGAGCAACTCCAGGGCGCCGGGCATCGGCCGCACCTCGGCTGCGATCACGTCCGCGACCGCGGTGAGCATCTCTTCCACGAGTGCCGATTCGTTGCCGACCTCGCCTAGCGGTCCGGCTAGCAGCGCGGCGGTCGCAGGGACGCTCTTACCGAACACTTCGGCGCGCAGCTCATCTGAGTACGCCAAGCCGCGACGGGTGAACAGCAGCCGCTCGGCCTCGTGCCAGCAGGTCTCGGAATCCACGAGCAGTCCGTCATTGTCGAACACGACCCCGGCTGGCCGCGGCCATTCGCTAGGCATTCCGCACCGACCACCAGTCGAGCAACTCCTGCTCCGCACGCTCCGGGCCAAGGGGACCGTCCTCGATGCGGCGCTCCAGCAGGAACTTGTAGGCCTCGCCAACCACCGGGCTGGGGCCGATGCCGAGCAGCGCCATGATCTGAGTCCCGTCCAGGTCGGGACGCATCGAGTCGAGCTCCTCCTGCGCGGCCAGCTCGTCGATCCGCCACTCGAGTTCCTCGTAGGCACGGCGGAGCCGGGTGGCCTTGGCGACATTGCGGGTGGTGCAGTCCGAGCGGGTCAGGATGTGCAGGTGCTCCAGCTCGGCGCCGGCGTCGCGGACGTAGCGGCGCACCGCTGAATCCGTCCACTGCCCGTCCCCATAGCCGTGGAAACGCAGGTGCAGCTCGACCAGCTTGGCGACCGCCTTGATCTCCTCGTTGGAGAAGTGCAGCGCCTGCATGCGCTTGCGCGTCAGCTTCGCGCCGACCACATCGTGGTGGTGGAAGGACACCTTGCCGTCGGCCTCGAAGCGCCGCGTCCGCGGCTTACCGATGTCGTGGAAGAGTGCGGCCAGTCGGTTGATCAGGTCGGGCTGGTGCCCGCGCGCCCGCTCCAGCGCGATCGCCTGCTCGATCACGGTGAGCGTGTGCTCGTAGACGTCCTTGTGCCGGTTGTGCTCGTCGCGTTCCATCCGCAGGGCCGGCAGTTCAGGCAGCACGACGTCAGCGATTCCGGTATGCACCAGCAGGTTCAGTCCAGGACGCGGGTCGTCGGTGAGCAGCAACTTCACCAGTTCATCCCGGATCCGCTCGGCCGAGATGATCTCCAGCCGCGGCGCCATTGCGCGCATCGCTGTCACCACTTCGGGTGCGGGGACGAACCCCAGCTGGGACGCGAACCTGGCCGCGCGCAGCATCCGCAGCGGATCGTCCGAGAACGACAACTCGGCCGCAGCCGGCGTCCGGATCACCTCGGCGACCAGATCGGACATCCCGCCGAACGGGTCGAGCAATTCCCCGTCCGTAGTGCGCAGGGCCATCGCGTTCACGGTGAAGTCACGGCGTACCAGATCGCCGCCGAGGTGATCACCGAACGCCACCTCGGGCTTGCGGGTGTGGTCTGAATAGGTGTCGGCGCGGAAGGTGGTGATCTCCACCAGCCAGTCGGTGCCGTCATCCTCGGTGATCCTGCAGGCGATCGTGCCGAACGCGCGGCCCACGTCCCACACCGCCTTGGTCACCTTGCGGACCAGCACCTCGATCTCGTCCGGACGCGCGGACGTGGTGTAGTCCAGGTCGTTGCCCAGCCGGCCGAGGATCGCGTCCCGCACCGAACCGCCGACCAGGTACAGCTCGTAGCCGGCCTTGGCGAACGAATCGGTCAGCCGGCGCACCTTCGGACCAGCCGCCAGCACCGTGTCGAGGGCTGCGCGCTGGGCTTCGGTGAGGTTCGGCACGAGCGGTTACTCTACCGGGCCGTAGCGGAACGACGGCTGAGCCTGCCGAAGCCCCTGCGTCCACCCCCGTACGATGGGACGGTGATCGGCGGCACCTTGGGTTGGACGCGGCGCGCCCTGGCGCTCCTGCTCGCCTTTGGCGCGGGCGTGCTGGCGCTCACCTTCGGCCCGGCCGCTCCGGCGAGCGCGGCCACCCTCGCGGTGACCGTGGACATCACCGGCATCGCTGTCGCCGGCACCGAACCCACCGACCTGGTTACGCTCACCGGCACCATCACCAACACCGGCGATGTCCCGGCCTATGGCGTGCAGGTGTACCTGTGGCGGTCGATGGATCCGATCCGCGACCTGGCGGCCCTACGGCAGACGTCCACCAACGCCGCCGGCTGGGGAACCCAGATGCCGCAGCGGCCAGGTCCCTACCTGCTCGTGACCAACTCAGTCACCGCGTTCACTCCCGGAGCCAGCGCGCCGATCACCCTTCAGGCCACCCTCGCCGACCTCGGCTTCAACACCCGCGGCGCCGCGTACGCCATCGGTGCGCAGGTGCTGGCCACCGACGACATGAGCAGCGACTACCAGACCGTCGGCCAGTTCCGGACAGTGGTCGCGCTGCCCGCAGCGGATCCCGTCCCAGTCACCTCGATCGTCCTGCTCAGCGCCACCCCGACCAAGCTGGTCGAGAACCTGTTCCGCAACGACGACCTGGCCGCCGAGCTGAGCGGACGCCTGGACGTCCTGCTCACCGCGGCCGCCCAGCCCGGCATGAGCTGGCTGATCGACCCGGGCCTGCTGGACGAGGTGCGCGACCTCGCCGACGGCTACCAGGTCGGCACCGGCACGAAGGCCGGCGAAGGCGCCGGCGCCGCCGTCGCCGCGGCTTGGCTCGCCCGCTTCGCCACGCTCGATCCGCAGGCCGGCGGCCGCACCCTGTACGCCAACCCGGACGTGAACGGCGCGCGGGTCGCCGCGGACGCGTCCGTGGTGCCCCGCGCGCAGGCAGCCGCCGCAGCTGTCGAAGGCGTCGACGACCTGCCGCTGATCGTCGTGCCGGGCGGCCGGACACTCAACCAGTCCACCTACGCCTTCCTCGCCGACTCCGGCGCCAACGCGATCCTGGCCAGCAACTCCGCGAAAGCCGGCGCCCTCAAGCGCGGCACCGCCGAACCGCTGGTGCTGACCACCTCCGCACTGCCGACCACCGGCACGGACGTCGCCAGGACCGCGCTGCAGCAGGTTCAGGAGACCCTGTCCGGTGCGGTGGTGGCGGGCCAGTCAGGCGTCGCACGGCTGTTGTCCGACGAGGCCGAAGTCGCCCAGGACGCGGCTGCCATGACTGGCTGGATGCAGCGCCGACGCCTGGGTGACCTGCTCACCTCCGAGCCGAGCGGTGCGATCAAGCTCACTTCAACCAAGCCCGCCCGGCTGAGCAAAGCGCAGTTCGGAGCGATCGACCGGCTCGCTGAGGACTTCGAGACCTACACCGAACTCGTGCCCACGACCACGCTCACCGAGGGGGCCCAGGCTGCGTTGAGCCGCACGGCCGCGTCCGCCTTCATCGGACGGACGGACGCCTTCGACAGCCAGGCCAGGGGGCTTGCCGACCTGGTCAGTAGACCGGCGATCAGCCGTTCGGTGACCCTGGACGCGAGTCCGCGCTTCCTGATGTCGGCACGTTCGAACGAGTTCCCGGTCACGGTGACCAACAAGCTCGCCGAGCCGATCCGGGTGAAGGTGGTAGTCAAGACGGAGAACCCGCAACGCCTGACCGTGCCGGCCTCGCAGCTGTTCACCGTGCCGCCGGATCAGAGCGTGACCGTGAACATCAAGCCGCAGGCCACAGCGAACGGGCTGATCATGGCCAACGCGCACGTCGCCACTGAGAGCGGCGGACGGGTCACGCCGGACACCGCGATCGTCGTCGAGGTCACCGATCTGGGCGTGGTGGCCTGGATCATCGTGGGTGTCTCCGCGGTCGTGTTGGTCGGCGCGACTGCCTGGCGGATCCGCCAGGTGCGTCGCCGGGATTCGGCCCAGCAGGCGTCCGCGGCAGCTGAAGTGCCGGCCCCGGACACGAACGAACAGCCGACCGCGTCCGGTCGGACTGTCGGGAAGGACGCATGAGCGAAACCCAGGCTGGCGGCGGACGTCGGCTGCTCAACGCAACGGCCGTGATGGCGTCCGGGACCGCGGTCT
>JAKOQD010000245.1 GCA_029778515.1 Actinomycetes bacterium | reverse complement strand
GTCCGACCGAGGCGATCAACGGCCGCCTCGAACACCTCCGCGGCAGTGCTCTTGGGTTCCGCAACCTCACCAACTACATCGCCAGGAGCCTGCTCGAGACCGGCGGGTTCAGACCCCGTCTCCACCCTCGACTGGGATGAGCCGGATAACCTCAGCCGATGGACGTGGCGGTCCAGATATTCGTCGAAAGCTGGGAGAACTCAGGCGTGGTGGCGCTGCTGCGCCGAATCCTGCGGCGGATTCGCCAGGGCCTGCAATTCCACGACCGTGGGTGCGCCGTCGGAGCCCCAGATGTCGTGGGCCTCGCCTTGGCCGGACATCCGGCGCGGCCAGGCGAACACCTGGGCCTCCGCCGGCGCCTGCAGCTTGGCGAGCTCGGTTTCCAGGGCGGCCTTGTCGCCGCGAAGCTGGGCCGCCTCCTGGCTCAGCACGGCGGCTTCGGCGCGACTGGTGTTGAGCCGGCTCCGCAGGTCGGCGTTGCGTGCCTGCAGCACCCCGAGCAGGCGGACGTGCTGGGCCCGCTCGGTGTGCAGCAGTGCGGCCGCATCGCGCGCGTCCGCGCTGTTCTGGGCGAGCAGGACGTTGCGGGACGCCCGGATCTCCTGCCAGGCGAAGCTGGCCGCGAGCACGCCGGCGGCGATGGCTACGGCGATGCCGGCGCGAACCACCCAGATCGGGCCGAACGCACAAGCGGCGGCCACGACCGAGCCGACCGCAAGCGAAATCCAGGCGTTGCGGCGCAGCGGGGAGGAACTCGCGAATCGGTGCGTGGCGCTGGTCTTCACAGCCCGGAGTCTAGTCAAGCAGTTGCCGACTTCAGCGCTCCGACGGCGGCGTGGCGTCCTCATCTGTGGTACGCGGGATCCGGCAGGCGCGCTCGAGGAAGGCGCCAGCCACCGCGAGCGCGACGCTGACCACGACCGCCACCACCGAACTGAGCACGCGTTGCCGCGGCAACAACGCGTCCTGGCGGCTCCAGAAGTAGGCAGCCACCGCGGCGTAGCCGGCAGCCAGACCGGCGCCGGCGAGCACGCAGGTCTTGCCGAGGACGAGCAACGCCACTGCCTTGCGGGCGGGCAGCTCCTCACGGCGCACCTGCACCAGGCGATGCGTACGGACCGCCTGCACCCCAACCAGCAACGCGAACAGCGCGATCGCGAACGTCACCACGATGGGCAGCTGCGGCGCGGGCATCCCGAGCGCGTCCAGCCCGGCGAACAGCAGCCAGCCACAGCCGCCACCGAGCAGTGCAGCCGCGGCGACCGCCTGCCAGCTCGTGGCCGCAACGGTGGGCCGCGGCGGTGGCGCGTCGTTCACCAGTCGATCCTCAGATCGTCGCAGCGGCGGACGCCGGCGGTGTCCAGGCCGGCCACGAGGTCGACGATTGGGCCGTGCCCGACCAGGACTGCGTCTGGCTGCACCTCGAGCCACGGCACCAGAACGAAGGCACGCTCGTGGGCTCGCGGGTGCGGCAACGTCAGCTCCGGCGATTCGAGTTGGCGATCATCGACCGTAATGAGGTCGACGTCGATGGTGCGCGGCCCCCAGCGGGTGGTGCGGACGCGATTGAGCGCATCTTCAATGGCCAAGGCACGTTCGAGCATGACCATTGACGGCAGCGTCGATTCGACTGCGACCACTGCATTAAGGAAATCTGGTTGGGTCACCACCCCTACCGGAGCGGTCGCATAGACCGAGGAAACGCCGGTCAGCCGTAACCCTGGAGTAGCCCGAAGGGCGCGTACCGCCAAGTTGAGGTATTCCATTCGGTCGCCAAGGTTCGAGCCGATGGAGAACACCGAGTTCCGCGGCTGCCGCATTTCCGCGCGCATAGCATTACCTGCCGGATTAGCGGTCACTGGCTCTCCTGCGGGTGATGGTCACGGCGATGTCAGCCACCGCGACCGGCATTGATGCCTGCGGTTTGTGCACGGTCACCTCCACCTCGGCGACCAACGCCCAGGCCAGGCAGACGGCGGCCACCCTCTCGGCTAGGGTCTCGATGAGATCGACCGAGCCGGTGGTGGCGACGTCCGCGATCTGCTCGGACAGCTCGGCGTAGTCGACGGTGGTGGCGAGATCGTCCGCCGATGCCGGTGCGGCGAGGCTGCAGGTCACGTCGATCAGGAACAGCTGGGGCGTGACCTTCTCCGCGGCATAGACGCCGTGCCGAGCGGACACCTGAATGCCGGTAAGGGTGATTCGGTCGGGCAACATCAGTCCTCCTTCGCAGCCGAGGTTACCGACTGCCGCCGACGCGCAGCTGTTCGGCGACTTCGATCGCGTCGCGGTGGGCCCGGACGGTGTGCGTCCGTACGCCCCAGACACCGTGTACGGCGAGCAGGGCGGTGATCGCAACGCCCGCGTCCTCCCGTTCGCGGACCGGACGCGGACCGTCCGCGGTGGCTAGGAGTTGGCCGAGGAAACGCTTGCGGGAAGCGCCGACCAGCAGCGGGCAACCAAGCGCGGCCAACTCGTCGATGCGGCTGAGCAGGGCCCAGTTGTGCTCGGCATTCTTCGCGAAGCCGAGTCCAGGGTCGAGGATGATCCGGGTGCGCCGGACACCGGCCCTCGTGGCCGCGGCGAGGCGGTCGTGGAGTTCGGCGACGACATCGGTGACCACGTCGCCGTAATGGGCCAGCTCGGTCATGTGATCGGACGGACCGCGCCAGTGCATGGCGACATAGTCGACCCCGAGCTCGGCCACTGCTTCGAGCATCTGCCCGTCGGCCAGTCCGCCGGAGACATCGTTCACCAGCACCGCTCCGGCGCGGACGGCAGCCTCGGCCACCGTCACGCGCATAGTGTCGATCGACACGTTCACCCCGGCCGCGACCAGT
>JAKOQD010000244.1 GCA_029778515.1 Actinomycetes bacterium | reverse complement strand
CGCAAGCAGGTTCGTGACGACTTCCTCGCCAACCACGCCTGAACGCCGTTCAGCGGGCCTCTTCGAAGTCCTCCACCAGGACGGCGTCCGGACGGCGATTGCGCCAGGGCATGACGTCCCAGCCTTCGTCAGCGACCAGGTACGCGATTGCGACGACGACGGCCACGCCGCACATGATGCCGCCGATGGCCACCGTCCAGCGCGGGCCCCAAGCGTCGCCGACCCAGCCGATCAGCGGCGCGCCGAGCGGCGTCCCGCCGAGGAAGATCGCCTGGTAAATCGCCATCACCCGGCCGCGCATCACCGGCGTGGTCGACAGCTGGACGGACGCGTTCGCGGCGGTCATCACAGTCAGCGACGTGAAACCGGCCGGCACCAGCAGCAGGGCGTACCACAGGTAGTTGGGCGCCACCGCGAGCAGCAGGCACGACAGCGCGAACAGGGTCAGCGCGCCCATGATCAGCCGCAGCCGCAACTGCGTCCGCTTCGCCGCGACCAGCCCGGCGGCCAGTGAGCCGCAGGCCATGATCGAGCTGAGCACGCCGTAGGAGTCTGCGCCCACCTTGAACACGGTGGTAGCCATCAGCGCATTGGTGATCTGGAAGTTCAGCCCGAACGTCCCCAGCATGAACACCAGGAACATCAGCAGCATGATGTCCGGACGCGAGCGCACATAGCGCAGACCGGCCATCGTGGAGCCCTTCGCCTTGGCCCGCGGGGACGGGGTGAGTTCGGCTTCGTCCATCATCGCCAGAGCGACCAGGACGGCGACGAAGCTCAGCCCGTTGAACACCAGCGCCGGGCCGACGCCCCACCAGGCGATGCTCAGCCCGGCCACCGCCGGACCGATCAGCCGGGCCGCATGGAAGCTGGTCGTGTTCAGCCCGACCGCGTTGGGGATCAGGGTCTCGGGCACCATTTCCGGCGCCATCGCCTGCCGGGCCGGACCGTCGAAGGCTCCGGCTATGCCGAGCAGAGCGGCCAGCACATACACATGCCAGAGCTGCACCGCGCCACCGAGCACCAGCCCGGCAAGAGTCAGGCCGACCGCAGCCTGCGCGACCTGGGTGATCATCAGCACCCTGCGCTTGGAGAAGCGGTCGGCGAGCGAGCCGGCGTACGGCGCGAGCACCGCGATCGGCAGGAACTGCAGCGCGGTGACCAGGCCCAGCGCGACCGCTGAGTTCTGGGTGAGGATGGTCAGCACCAGCCAGTCCTGAGCGATGCGGGACATCCAGGTGCCGATGTTGGAGATGAAGCCGCCCGTCCAGAACAGCCGGTAGTTGCGTAGGCCCATCGAAGCGAACATCGGGACCCGCTCTTCGGTAACGGTCACTTGCTCACCACCTGGGTCAGCAGGTCGGTGGCTTCGCGCAGCAACTGCCGCTCGGCGTCGGTGAGCCCTTCGAGTTGGTGCACCATCCAGTCGTTCCGCGCCTGCGCCACTCGGTCGAGCAGGTCGTGCCCGGACGCGGTGAGCGTGAGCACCTTGCAGCGACCGTCGCTGGGGTGGTCCTCGCGCGCGACGAGGCCTTTATCGACCAGGCAGTTCACGGTTCGGGTCATGCTCGGCGCACTGATCCGCTCAACCTCGGCGAGTTCGCCGGGAGTGAGCGGGCCGTGCCGGAGGTTGGCCATGGCGCTCACCAGGTGCGGTGCGATCTCGGTGCTCGATTCGAAGCGGACGCGTCGGCTGACCCGCTGACAGGCGATCCGAAGATCTGCGGCAAGGCCAACCAGGGAATCCATATCCTTAGCTTAGCTCATTAGTTCAGCTAACTAACTCTCAACCAAATCCACGCGAATCGCGATCGGTAGCTACGTTGAAGACCCAAGGTCCCCAACTCCTGCAGCCGGATGCGTCGACGCACCGCTGCACGACCCCGCCGTAAGGACGTGTGATGAAGCAGTTCAACGCAACGGTTCGAGTGTTACTGGTGAGCCTGGCGTTGCTGCTGGGACTGGTCGCGCCCGCCACGACCCCGGCCCAGGCGGCCACGGTGAGCGTCACCGACCTGAGGACGCGTGCGCTCTACTACCAGCGCGTCGGCGACCTGGCCAACCGGCAGGCCACCGTCGATTCGATCACCGCCGCCTCACCCTGGCAGGGCCAGCTGTGGACCGATTTCCTCGCCCGCTGGGACGAGGCCAACCGCAACGTCAAGATCAATCTTGAAGTGCCGGCCGATCTCCCCGGCGAAGGCCACGTCTTCGTGGTGCTCGGCTCGGCGCTGAAGTCGACCGGCGCGATCTCGGCGAAGATCGAGCGCCGGCTCCAGGTGGCGATGCAGGCGCTGGCCGCCTACCCCAACTCGAGCGTGCTCGTCACCGGCGGCGCACCGAAGAACGGCATCACCGAGGGCCAGGCGATGCACGATTGGCTGATCGCGGCGGGCATTCCGGAGGGCCGGATCATGGTCGAGAAGAGTTCGTCCAGCACCATTTCGAACGCCACCAGATCGATGGCCATCCTGCAGGCCAACCCGCAGTTCACCAGCTACACGTTGATCTCGGACGCGTCCCACATCCGGCGCGCGGCCGTGCTGTTCGACGCCGCGTCCGTCGCGATCCAGAGCCGGACGGGCGCCGCCTGGGCGATGACCGCCCGGGGCAACGTCGCGTTCTCGGACAAGGCGATCACAGCCCAGGCGTCCGATGCCACGCACAGCGTCATCACCAGCAACGTGGCCAGTGTGTTCGGGGTGT
>JAKOQD010000243.1 GCA_029778515.1 Actinomycetes bacterium | reverse complement strand
TGAGCCAGGCTTAACCATGCGGGCTGTACCGATACGGCTGGTCCAGCTTGTCGAGACCCGCTCCGTACGGATCTGGGCTGAGCTTGACGAAGGGCGCTTTCGTCTGGCGACCGGATTCGCTGTGTGCTAGCGGCGCTCGGCCACGACGACTTCCAGTAGGCGCGCACGGGTGATGTGCGTCTGCACCACGTCGAAGCCGGCGTCCGGCAATTGCCGCAGCGGACGCCGCCGCCAGCGCTCCCCCGTCCGGCTGGTGACCAGGTCGGCCAACCGCTGACCAGCGCGGACGAAGGCCGAGGACGACTCGACATGGTCGAGCAGCAGCAGCCGCCCACCCGGACGCAGCACCCGGGCGAACTCGGCCAGGGTCGATTCGACCTTCGGGACCGAACAGAGCAGCAGCGTGGCCACCACTGTGTCGACGCTCGCTTCCGGATGGCTGAGCGCGTCCGCATCGCCCAGCTCGAACCACGCCTGGCGACCGAGCCGTGCCGCGCGCTTGCGGGCCAGGTCGAGCATCGCCGGGCTTGCGTCCACGCCGAACAACTCGACCTCGTGCGGGTACCAGGGCAGGTTGGCACCAGTGCCGACGCCCACCTCCAGCGTCCGGCCACGAGCCTGGGGAATCAATCGCTCACGCTCCCGGGCCAGCATCCGCCGCTCCAGCCAGGCCGTGGCCTGGTCGTAGCGGGCGGCGGATCGCTGCCAGAGTTCGCGCTGGGCCGGCTGCTCGGACATCGCTAGTGGGCCGCCGCGTGCCAGGAGTGACCGTATCCGACCGAAACCTCCAGCGGCACCCGCATCTCGACGGCGTGGCCCATCTTGTCCCGGACCAGTTCCTCGAAGTCTTCGCGCTCCCCCGGCGCCACTTCGAAAATCAGCTCGTCGTGCACCTGCAGGAGCATTCGGCTGCGCAGGCCGCGGCGCTCGATCGCGGTCTCGACGTCAAGCATCGCCACCTTGATGATGTCGGCCGCGGAGCCCTGGATCGGCGCGTTCAGGGCCGCGCGCTCGGCCATCTCGCGCCGCTGCCGGTTGGACGAGGTCAGGTCTGGCAGGTAGCGGCGGCGGCCAAGGATGGTCTCGGTGAAGCCGGTGCGGCTCGCGGTGGCGACGATCTCGCGCAGATAGTCGCGGACATGCCCGAAGCGCTCGAAGTACTCCTCCATCAGTCCGGCGGCCTCGGATCGCTCGATCTTCAGCTGTTGGGAGAGCCCGAACGCGCTCAACCCGTAGGCCAGGCCATAGTTCATCGCCTTGATCTTTGCCCGCTGCGCTGGGGTGACCTCACCGGCTGCGACCCCGAACACCCGGGACGCCATGATCGTGTGGAAGTCCTGCCCGGAAGCGAAGGCTTCGATCAGCCCGGCGTCCGCCGACTCCTCGGCCATGATTCGCATTTCAATCTGCGAGTAGTCGGCGGTGAGCAGGGTTTCGTAACCCGCCCCGACCACGAACGCCTCCCGGATCCGCCGGCCGGCCTCGGTGCGGATCGGGATGTTCTGCAGGTTCGGATCGGTGGACGAGAGCCGTCCGGTGGCGGCGATGGTCTGCACGTAGGTGGTGTGGATGCGACCGTCGTCGGCCACCGACTTCAGCAGCCCTTCGACGGTCTGGCGCAGCCGGATCTGGTCGCGGTGGCGCAGCAGGTGGGCGAGGAAGGGGTGCTCGGTCTTCGCGTACAGCGACTCCAGCGACTCGGCGTCGGTGGTGTAGCCGGTCTGGGTGCGACGGGTCTTGGGCATGCCGAGTTCGTCGAACAGCACCGCCTGCAGCTGCTTCGGCGAACCCAGGTTGATCGGGTGGCCGAGCACCGCGAACGCGTCCGCTTCGGCGGCGGCTACCGCGGCGTCGAAGTCGGTGTGCAGCCGGTTCAGGTGGTCCAGGTCGACCGCCACGCCGACCCGCTCCATCTTCGCCAAGGTGCGGGTGAGCGGCAGTTCGACCTCGGCCAGCAGGCTCGCGCCGCCCTGGGCGCCGAGCTCGGCTTCGAGGGCCGCAGCCAGGTCGATCACCGCCCGCGCCCGCACCATCGCGTCGTGGCTGTCGGTGTCGTCGAAGCTGAACGCGAGCTGATCGGACTCGGCGGAGCCGCCACCGGCGACCGCCAGGTCACGCTTGAGGTAGCGGGCCACCAGATCGGCGAGGTCGTAGACCCGCTGGTCGGGACGCAGCAGGTAGGCGGCCAGCTGGGTGTCGCTGGCGAGCCCGGCGAGTTCCCAGCCCCGTGACCAGATCGCCAGCATCGGACCCTTGGCGTCGTGCATCGCCTTGGGCGCGGCTTCATCGGCGAGCCAGTCGGCCAGCGCACGATCGTCGTCCGGGGACAGCTCGGTGACGTCGATCCAGGCCGCGGCACCGTCCGCCGCGGCGAGCGCGAGGCCGGTAATGTCGCCGGCCCCCGCGCGCCAGCGTCCGGTCACGTCGAGGCCGACCACACCGGTGCGCGCATGGGTGTCCAGCCAGGTCCGCACCGTGCCGGACGCCAGCGTCTCGCCACTCACCTCGAAGCCGCCCTGGGTCTCTTCGTCCGCGGCTGGCAGGGTCTCCAGTAGCCGGTCCCGCAGCACGCGGAACTCCAGTCCGTCGAAGAGCGAGTGGACGGCCTCGCGGTCCCAGTCGCGACGCTGAAGCTCCGGCACGGCCACCGGCAGTTCCAGGTCGCCGACCAGGGCGTTCAGGCTGCGGTTACGCACGACGTCGTCGAGGTGGGCGCGCAGCGAGTCGCCGACCTTGCCGCCGATTTCGTCGGCGTGCCGCACCAGGTTCTCCAAACCGTCGTAGCTGGCCAGCCACTTGGCGGCGGTCTTCGGGCCAACGCCGGGGACGCCGGGCAGGTTGTCGCTGCTCTCCCCCACGAGCGCCGCCAGTTCCGGGTAGCGGTCGGGCGTGACCAGGTACTTCTCCAGCACCGTGGCCGGGTCGAGCCGGGCCAAATCGGAGACCCCTTTTCGCGGGTAGAGCACGGTGACCCGGTCGTTGACCAACTGCAGCGTGTCGCGGTCACCGGTGCAGATCAGTACGCGCAACCCAGCGGCAGCGCCCTGGCGGGCGAGGGTTGCGATGATGTCGTCGGCCTCGAACCCGTCCCGCTCCAGATGGACGATGTTCAATGCGTCCAGCACTTCCTTGATCAGGCCCACCTGGCCGGTGAACTCGGCCGGGGACGCCGACCGGTTGGCCTTGTACTCGGCGTACTGCTCACTGCGGAAGGTCTTCCGGGACACGTCGAAGGCGACCGCGAGGTGGGTCGGCTGCTCGTCGCGCAGCACGTTGATCAGCATCGAGGTGAAGCCATAGACGGCATTGGTGTGCTGACCGGTGGTGGTCGAGAAGTTCTCCACCGGCAGCGCGAAGAACGCCCGGTAGGCCACGGAGTGACCATCGATCAGGAGCAGGGTCTCGGGCCGATCAGCTGGGTTCGTCACAATCCCGAACTCTAGCTGTGGCCGCTGACATGGACGTCCTAGCTGATCAGCTGATCGATGGTCGTGCCAGTCGATGGTGGTCGAGCCTGTCGAGACCTCAGGTGGGTATGCGAAGGTTGCCCAATGATTCCCGACTGGTTCGCCGGCTTGCGCAGTCCACTGGACGACAAGATGGGCGTAGAGCTACTTGAAGTGACCCCGACGCGGGCGGTCGGCCGCTGCCCGGTCGAGGGCAACACGCAACCGTTCGGGCTATGGCACGGCGGCGCGTCCTGCGTGCTTGCCGAAGGCTTGGCCTCGATGGCTGCGGCGGCAGAGGTCGGCCCGGAGGGTGCCGTCACCGGGGTGGACATCAACGCCACCCACCTGCGTTCGGCCCGTTCGGGCTGGATCACCGGGACGGCGACCGCGATCCGCATCGGCGGCACGCTGGCCACCTACGACATCTCGCTGGTCGACGACGAGGGTGAGCAGATCTGCGCGGCGCGGATCACGGTGTTTCTGCGCAGGGCGAAGCCGGACGCCGCCGAATAAGCCCCTACTTCTTGAGCGGCTTGGGCTTGCCGCCGGCCTTGGAGTGGTCGATGACGCCTTCGGCCACCTCGCGCATGGACTTGCGTAGGTCCATGGCGGTCTTCTGAATCCAGCGGAAGGCTTCGGGCTCGCTGAGGCCGAGCCCCTCCTGCAGCAGCCCCTTGGCCTGGTCGACGGCCTTGCGCGACTCGAACCGCTCCTCAAGGTCGGCCACCTCGGCCTCGACCGCACGAATCTCGGCGAAGCGCGCCATCGCGATCTCGATGGCCGGCACCACGTCGGACGCGTCGAACGGCTTGACCACATAGGCCATGGCGCCGGCGTCCCGCGCCCGCTCGACCAGCTCGCGCTGGCTGAAGGCGGTGAGCATCACGACCGGAGCGATCCGCTCCTCAGCGATGATCGCGGCCGCTGAGATGCCGTCCATCTTGGGCATCTTCACGTCCATCACCACGAGGTCGGGCTGGTGCTTGCGAGCCAGCTCGACGGCTTCTTCGCCGTCGCCGGCCTCGGCGATCACCGAGTAGCCCTCGTCAGTCAGCAGCTCAACCAGATCGAGTCGGATGAGCGCCTCGTCTTCGGCCACGAGAACTCGCAGCTCGTTCGTCGGACGGTCGTTTTCGTCGCTATTTGCCATGGTTGCTTCCTGCAGAACGGGTCTTGATCGGGCGGCCTATCGGGTTCGAGGTTACCGCCCACACCACGTCGGTCGCCAAGTTGTGGCACAATCGCAGAGCACCTGCCGGGGTGGCGGAATGGTATACGCGGACGGCTCAAACCCGTCTGCCCGCAAGGGCGTAGGGGTTCGACTCCCCTTCCCGGTACGACTCGAATCGTGGGCTGATCCGCACCAACGCGACCACTTCTGCCAGCCGCCTGAAGCCGGATCCCGGCTTGGTCGACTGCGAGACGTTCGACCCCGCGCCCCGGTTCGGCGCGAATCGAGTGCGCTGTGAGCTGTTGTTACTTCTAGCGGCGTGTCGGTGCTGATCCGACTCATTCTGCGCCGCACACCGGTCAGGTCAGGAGCCATCGCGGCGCAGCCGAAGCCCGCTCGCGGCGCGAATCGCTTGCCAGAAGGCGCATGCAGCGGCGTGTCGCCGAATTTCCTTCGAGCGGACGTGAATTGTCCCACTCGGCCTTGTCGGCACCGTCTACGCTCGGACCGATCAAGGCCAGACCGGGACCGATCGATGCGGAAGTTTCACCTGACGGCTGCCGACTCCGAGATCAGCCGTTGAGCGCCATGTCCACCACGGCCCGACCGGAAACGTGGCCTTCCTCCAGCCGGCGGTAGGTCGCTTCGGCGTTGAACAGTGAGACCCGCTCGGAGACCACGCCCCGGTAGTCCAGGACGCCACGCGCGGCCAGGTCGACCACGATCGGCAGGTCGGTGCGCGTCCGGGCGCCGTAGGAGCCGCAGATCTGCTGACCTCGCCGCACCAGGCGGTTGATCTCCACCGCGGCGGTCTGGGCGCCGGCGGCCAGCCCGATCGGCACCATCCGG
>JAKOQD010000242.1 GCA_029778515.1 Actinomycetes bacterium | reverse complement strand
CGGCGGGCGCGCGTCCAGCCAGCCGCGGTGGAGCCGGACTTCATGCCGGTCTCCGCCCGGGTGGCGTGGACGTACGTGGCCGCGCTGATCGCTGTGGTGGGTGCTGCACTGCTGGTGGTGGTCGGCGGCCAGGTGGTCAGCGGCACGGTCTGCAAGGTGGTCGTCGACGACAGCCCGGACGATTTTGCGATCAGTTGTCTGTTCTGGTGGGGGATCTGGCTGGCGATCGGCGGCTTCCTCGTCGCGCTGGTCGCAGCGGTTCGTGCGCTGAAACTGGACTGGTGGCTGGCTCTGACCCTGCTCGCCGGGGCGGGTCTGCTGGTCGCAGTGGACGCGATCACCGCCTGGTGGTGGTGGGTCCTGGCCGCGTTGCTGCCCGCTCTGGCCGCGCTGGCGAGCGCCGATTGGGATCGCGGGCCGCGATTGCGGCGGACGCAGCAGGTCGCACTGCTGGTGCTGGCCGGGCTGTCCCTGGCCGCGGTGATCTGGTGGTACCTGGGCTAGAGATCCGAGCACCGAACGCTCATCTCGACTATAATCGAACACATGTATCCCGAGCGGCTCTGGATCAGACGGAAGGCTCCCGAACCGACGCGGCCGAATCCGCGTCCGGGGTTTGCGCCGCCGGGGTGGCCCGACCGCGTCCGGCCACCGGGCAGTGCGGAGTGGGAAGAATCCGCTGCGGCGTTCCTTTTCGACTGCTGTCCGGCCGATTACCGTGCCCATCCGGTGTTGCGGCGGCATCCGGTGGTGCTCGGAATGTTCGCCGTCGAGTTCGTCGACTCGCAGGCTCGCGCGAGCGTCGAGGGCCTGGCCCGGGTGCGGACGGGGCTGGCCGACTACGTCCGTCCGGAAGTTGCCCAGGAAGCCGTGGAAGCGTGGACGACCGAGGGAGCGCGTCTGGTCCGGCTGCGCCGGGAGGTGGGCATGGTTGTCGAGGCTTTGCGTGGCAGAGTGTTCACGCCCAAGCTCTGACATAGACTCGTCCGGTGAGCCTGCTCGACGAGATCAACGGCCCTGAGGCCCTCAGCGATCTGACCCCTGAGCAACTCCAGCAACTGGCCGAAGAGATTCGCGCGTTCCTGATCACCAACGTCAGCCGCACCGGCGGACACCTCGGCCCCAACCTCGGCGTGGTGGAACTGACCATCGCGCTGCACCGCATCTTCGACTCGCCGAAGGACGCGATCGTCTTCGACACCGGCCACCAGAGCTACGTGCATAAGGTGCTCACCGGTCGCAAGGATCAGTTCGGGAGCCTGCGCCAGCCCGGTGGACTCTCCGGCTATCCGAGCCGCGCCGAGTCTCCGCACGACTGGGTGGAGAACTCGCACGCGTCCACTGCGCTGTCCTGGGCCGACGGACTGGCCAAGGCTTTCCGTCTGCGTGGTGACGATCGCTTCGTGGTGGCCGTCGTGGGCGACGGCGCACTCACCGGCGGCATGGTCTGGGAGGCGCTGAACAACATCGCAGTCTCCGGCGACGAGCGGCTGGTGATCGTCGTCAACGACAACGGCCGCTCCTACACGCCCACCGTCGGCGGGATCGCCACCCAGCTCTCCTCGCTCGGCAAGCAGCTGGCCGCGATTCGTACCGACCGCCGCTACGAGCGGACGCTCAAACGAATCAAGCAACTGGCCCGCAAGACTCCGCTGGTGGGCGAGATGGTCTACGGGCTGCTGCACGGGTTCAAGATGGGCGTCAAGGACGTGCTCGCGCCACAAGGCATGTTCTCCGATCTGGGCATCAAGTACCTCGGCCCGATCAACGGCCACGACATCGAGGCGGTGGAACTGGCGCTGGCGCAGGCGAAGGGCTTCGGCGGGCCTGTGCTGGTGCACTGCATCACCCAAAAGGGCCGCGGCTTCAAGGCTGCGGAGGAGCACGAGCAGGACCGTTTCCACGCGGTCGGGCAGATCGACGAGGTCACCGGCGAACCGCTCACCGACACCCCGGCGCGCACCTGGACGGACGCCTTCGGCGACGAGTTGGCCCGCATCGGAGCCATCGACGAGTCCGTGGTTGCGATCACTGCTGCAATGCTGCACCCGACCGGACTGGACAAGTTCGCCCGGCATTTCCCGGAGCGCACCTTCGATGTCGGCATCGCCGAGCAGCATGCGGTCACGGCTGCCGCTGGCCTGGCGGCCGGCGGGATGCACCCGGTCTTCGCTGTGTACGCAACGTTCCTCAACCGTGCCTTCGACCAGGTGTTGATGGACGTCGCCCTGCATCGCCAGGGGGTCACCTTCGTGCTCGACCGCGCGGGTGTGACCGGTCCGGACGGACCCAGCCACAACGGCATGTGGGACGCGTCCCTGGTCGGCCTGGTGCCAGGGCTTCGGCTCACCTCCCCGCGGGACGAGCAACGTCTCGGGGAGGCGCTGCGGCTGGCCGTCACCGTCTCGGACGCGCCGACCGTGTTGCGATACTCGAAGGAGCGTCTGCCCGAACCGATCCCGGCCGTGCAGCAGCGGGGCGATGTGGACGTGCTGTTCGCCAGCCAGCGTCCGCGCGTGCTGGTGGTCGGTTACGGACAGCTCTGTGACACCGCAGTGGACGTGGGCCGCCGGCTCGCCCAGCAGGGCATCGGCGCGACCGTGGTAGACCCGGTCTGGGCACTCCCGGTTTCACCCGACCTGCTCTCCCTGATGGCCGCGCACGAGCTGGTCGTCACCATCGAGGACAACGGCGTGGTCGGCGGCATGGGTGCCCGGCTGGGCCAGGAGGCGCGTGCTCTCGGCATCGAGACCAGACTGCG
>JAKOQD010000241.1 GCA_029778515.1 Actinomycetes bacterium | reverse complement strand
CGACGCTCCCGCTCCCCCTGTTGCGGTCCATGAGCGGTACCCAACCAGCCGCTACGACGCGGACGGTCCGCCCCGGTGTCGCGATCTCGCGGCGATCGCATCGGCTACGCCGGGTTCCGCCCTCGGCTAGCACACGAGCTTCGAGATCGCGACACTAACCGCTGCCCGAATTCCTGGTGAGCAGATCCCAGACCAGCTTCAGGTTGGCGGCCAGTTCGCGGCGGACGCCGTACGCCCAAGTGCGGGAACTCGTGCGGGCGGTCTCATCGCCGACGCCCCAGGCGTCCACACCGATGGCTCGGCAGATCGCCAACGCTCGCGGCAGGTGGTAGCGCTGGCTCACCACGATCATCCGGCGCACGCCATACACATCCCGGGCGCGCCGGCAGGAGGCGTAGGTGTCCAGCCCGGCCGGGTCGACCAGCAGCGCGTCCGGTTCGATGCCCAAGCCCTCAAGGTAGTGCCGCATGCCGCCGGTCTCGTCGTAGAAGCGCGACCGCCCGTCGCCGGAGAGCAGCAGCCGCTCAACCAGTCCCCGCCGGTACAACGCAGCGGCCAGGTCGAGGCGCGCGCGCAGAAAGGCGGACGGGGTTCCGTCCGCGAAGACCTCGGCGCCCAGCACCAGCGCAACCGGGGTGTGCGGCGCGCGCTCCAGGCTGACGATCCGGCTTCGGGTGATCAGGTGGACGGTTGCGCCGAGCCCAAGAACGGCGGCGAGCGGGACGGCTGCGACACCGAGCCCGAACGCCAATTGGCAGCGAGTACCCCCACCGCTGCGCAACCAGACCATCCAGCCAGCCTAGACGCGCGCTTCCAGATCGGCCGAGAAAGCCTAAGACCCCAAGTCAGCGAGCCTATGTCCGGAAGCGGAGAAGGTGCAGCCCGACCCGGCCAATCCGCGGACGGACATGGTAAATTCGGTGTCTAATTCCAGGTCCTTGGGCAGGTCATGCTCGTCCATCATGTTTGGGGGTGCGGTGCGCAAGCGAGCGGGTCGGCTGGGACGCGTCCTTGCTGGATTCGCCGTGCTTT
>JAKOQD010000240.1 GCA_029778515.1 Actinomycetes bacterium | reverse complement strand
CCGTTGGCGCCGATGAAGGCGATCCGGCGCTCGCTGAGCTCGAGGTCCACCGGGCCGAGGATGCGCCGCTGCGTCCGCGCGGCACCCGATCCTGGAACCGCAACCTGAACCCCGTCGAGGCGGATCACTGCTCGGTGACCACCGCAGCCCGGCTCGCCAGCAGCGCGGGAAAGGCCTTGTGCACGGCCAGCGCGATCGCGGCCGCGACCAGCATCTTCACCAGGTCCAGCGGGACGAAGCCCAGCGCCACCACAGTCGCGGTCGACAGCGGCAGGCCGGCGTTGACCATCAAGCCGGCGATCCCCAGCGGCGTGGTGACCAGGACTGCGCCGGCGATGGCCGCTGCCCCTAACCACAGGTAGTGGAACCGGCTCGGCCGGCGAAGCCCGTGGGCCGCGATTGCCCCGGTGGCGGCTGCCGCCAGCGGGAAGCTCAACAGGTAGCCGGCGGTGGGGCCGGCGAGCACGCCGATGCCGGCGGCGCCCCCGGCGAGCACCGGAAGGCCGGCGAGGCCCACGACTACGTACAGCAGGGTGGCGAGGAAGCCGCGCCAGGCGCCGAGCACGAGGCCGGCCAGCGCGACCGCCAGGGTCTGCAGGGTGATCGGCACGCCGATCACGCCGGCGGGGATCGGAGTCAGCGAGAACACCGCGATCAGCGCGGCGAAGACCGCGATCAGGGCCAGGTCGGCGCCGGGCGCGGCTGCGGGGCGGGCCATGGGAACTCCTCGGAGATTGACTGCCTGAACGGTGTTCAGGTGAACAGTGTTCAGGTTAGCCCATAGACTGCGGCCATGGGTAACAGCAGGCAGGACGTGGTCACCGCTGCGCTGCGACTGTTGGATGCCTTCGGGCTCGACTCCTTTTCGATGCGCCGGCTGGCCGCCGAACTCGAGGTGCAGCCCAGCGCCCTTTATCACCATGTCGAGAATAAGCAGGAACTGCTTGGCCATTTGGCGGGACGGATCGTCGGCGGGGTGGAGGTGGACGCGGACCTGATGGCGACCTGCCATCGGCTTCGCGATGCGATGCTGGCAGTCCGGGATGGTGCCGAGGTGGTGGCCACCGCGACCGCCTTCCGGCTGGGGGTGTCCGAGTTCGAGGCCGAGTTGGCCCGTTTCAGCTCGGTGGACGTGGCCCGGACGCTGCTCATCTACGTGATCGGCCATACCCAGGCCACCCAGCTGCATCGCCAAGCCAGCGAGCTGGGCGCCATCAGGACCGACCCCGACCTGGAGGCGTCGTTCGATCGTGGCCTGCGGATCATCCTGGCTGGGCAGTCGCCGGAGTCCTGACACCATGAGCAGGGCCTACGATGTGCGGGTGACCGAGACTGAGCCGACACCCCCGCCGCAGACCGGAGTTCCGCAGGTCGACGAGGCGCTGGACCAACTGGTTCTGGGTGAGGACGTCAGCACGCATCCGGCCGCGTTGGCGGCCGCTGTCGAGGCACTGCAGCGCGCGCTCAACCAGTCGTGATCCGTCTGGATCGCGCGCTCGTGGAACGGGGTCTGGCCCGCTCCCGTACCGTTGCGCAGGCCGCGATCGTGTCCGGGGCGGTCACTGTCAACGGCGAGCCGGCAACCAAGCCCTCGCAACTGGTCGGCGAAGCTGACCTTGTGGCCGCACAGGTCGATCCGTGGGTGTCGCGGGCCGCCCACAAGCTGCTCGGCGCGCTCGCGGATTCAGGCGTCGAGGTGGGCGGACGGGTGCTGGACGCCGGCGCATCCACCGGCGGATTCACCGAGGTGTGCCTGGCCAGGGGAGCCGAGCGCGTGTACGCCGTCGACGTCGGCCACGGGCAGCTCGCGTCCGGCTTGCGCAGTGATCCACGGGTGGTGGTCTGGGAGCGGACGAACCTGCGCGACCTAACCTTGGCGCACGTCGAAGGCGAGCCGGTCGACCTGATCGTCGGCGATGTCTCGTTCATCTCGCTGCGGCTGTTGCTGCGTCCACTGTTGGCGGTGCTGCGGCCGTCCGGTTCGGCATTGCTGCTGGTGAAGCCGCAGTTCGAGGTGGGCAGAGCCGGACTGGACGATCACGGCGTGGTGCGCAGCGCCGCGCTGCGGACGCAAGCTGTGACGGCGGTGATCCAGACGGCGGGCGAGTTGGGCTGGCGAGCGGACTGGCATGGTGAGAGCAGCCTCCCCGGGGAGTCGGGCAACGTCGAATACTTCGTGCACTTCGTTTCCGCCGATGTCAGTGCTGGCGGCTAGGGTTTGCACGTGTCCAACCAGCGTCGGCTAGTGGCCGTGACCATCCATCCGCTGCGTCCGGCTGCGCTCGAAGCCGCGGCCGAGTTCATCACGGGCATCAACGCGCACGGCATCGGTTGCCTGGCGCATTCCGAGGATCTCGACGCGCTCGCCGCCCGCGTCCCCGGCGCAGGTCTCGGCGTACTCGATGCGGACAACGGCACTGCTTGTGAGGTGGTCGTGGTCTTCGGCGGCGACGGCAACATCCTCCGCGCCGCCGAATGGGCGCTGCCGCGGCAGGTGCCGGTGCTGGGAGTGAACCTGGGCCACGTCGGCTTCCTCGCCGAACTGGAGTCATCCCAGGTTGGCCACCTGATCGAAACCGTGGTCTCGCGCAGCTATCAGGTCGAGGAGCGCATGACCATCGACACCGTGGTGCGTGCTGAGCGGGGTGGGGAGCAGCTGTGGAGCTCGTTCGCGATCAACGAGGTCTCGGTCGAGAAGCTGGCCCGTGAACGCATGCTCGAGGTGCTGGTGCGCATCGACGAGCGACCGCTGTCGCGCTGGGCGACCGACGGCGTCCTGGTGGCCACGCCAACCGGGTCGACCGCCTATGCCTTTTCCGCGCACGGCCCGGTGATCTGGCCGGAGTTGTCTGCGCTGCTGCTGGTGCCGCTGAGCGCCCACGCGCTGTTCAACCGTCCGCTGGTGCTCAGCGATCGGACGGTCGTCTCGATCGAAGTGCTTCCCGGCGGCAGCCCCGGGGGCGTGGTCTGGTGCGATGGTCGGCGGAGCACCGACGTGACCGGCGGCATGGAGATCGAGGCGCGGGTGGGGCAGCATCGGCTCCGACTGGCCCGGACGTCGGAGCAGCCGTTCGTGCACCGCCTGGTGCGCAAGTTCGGCCTGCCGGTGAGCGGCTGGCGGGGGGCTGCGGAACGGGACGCAACGCATGCTCAGTGAGCTGCGGATCGTCGACCTCGGCGTGATCGGCGAGGCCGTGATCGAACCCGGGCCTGGCTTCACCGCGGTCACCGGTGAGACCGGTGCCGGCAAGACCATGATCGTGACCGGCCTGGCACTGCTGGCCGGGGCGAAGGCCGATCCGAAGCTGGTGCGCACGACTGCGTCCCGGGCCCTGGTGGAGGGTCGTTGGCGCTTGGACGAGCAACGGCATTTAGCACTCGCCGAGCTGGACGCTGAACTTGAGCAGGACGAAGTTCTGGTGGCCCGGGCGCTGAGCAGCAGCCGGTCGCGGATGACGATCGGCGGCGCGCAGGTGCCGTTGGCCACCGGCTCGGGACTGGTGGGTGAGTGGGTGACCATCCATGGCCAATCCGAGCAGTTGCGGCTTGGCACCGCTGAGCGGCAGCTTGAAGTGCTCGATCGCTATGCCGGGTCGGAACTGGCCACCGAGTTGGCGGCTTACCGGTTGGACTACTCCGCGCGATTGGTTGCGCTGGCCGAACTCACCGAGCTCACCACGAGGTCGCAGGAACGTGCGCGCGAACTCGATGTGCTTCGGTTCGGGTTGGACGAGATCGCGAAGGCGGATCCGCAGCCCGGCGAGGATGCGACGCTGGCGGCTGAGTCGCTGCGGCTGCAGGCCGTGGACGACCTCCGCCAGGCCGCGCACACCGCGCTGGTCGCCCTTGCCGGCGACGAGGACGACTACGACGCGGCCGATGCGATGGGTCTCGTCGGAGTCGCGCGCAAGGCGCTCGGGATGGCCGTCGACTCCGACCCGCAGTTGCTGCCGATCACCGCGCAGCTCGCTGACGCCTCGGCCGCGCTGGCGGATGTGGCCTCAGAGCTGGCGTCCTATTCGGCGAGCCTGGACGCCGACCCCGTACGACTGGAGTGGATCGCCGGCCGACGCGCGGAGTTGGCCCATCTCACCCGGAAGTACGGCGAGACCGTTGACGCGGTGCTGTCTTGGTCGGCTGAAGCGGCCGAACGCGTGCTGACCCTGGACGCGGGGGATACCCGGATCGGCGAGCTCCGCGAGGTGATCGCCGAGCTGGACGCGCGGCTGGCTGCGTCCGCCGGCCGGCTGAGCGGGCTGCGCCGTACGGCTGCAGACGTTCTGGCCCGGCTCGTGGCCGATGAGTTGAAGGCGCTGGCCATGCCGAAAGCTCGGCTCGCGTTCGATCTCACCCCGACTGAACTGGGGCCGAACGGCGCCGATCAGGTCAGCCTGCTGTTCGCGGCGAACCCTGGCAGCGTGCCCGGGCCGCTGGGCAAGGTCGCGTCCGGTGGTGAGTTGAGCCGGGTGCGGCTGGCGCTTGAGGTCGTGCTGGCGGCACAGTCGTCCGGCGACACGTTCGTCTTCGACGAGGTGGACGCGGGGGTCGGCGGCCAGGTCGCGCTCGAGATCGGCCGCCGGTTGGCGCGGCTGGCCGAGCACAGCCAGGTGATCGTCGTCACCCACTTGGCCCAAGTCGCCGCCTTCGCCGACCGGCACTACCAGGTCAGCAAGGCCGACGACGGCTCGGTGACCACCAGCGGCGTGCGCTTGGTCACCGATGAGGACCGGCTAGCCGTGCTGGCCACCATGATGGGCGGCCTGGACTCCAGTGAAGTGGCGATCGCCCACGCCGAGGAGTTGCTGGCAACGGTTCGCGCCGGCTGAGTCCTTCGTCAGGCTCAGGCCCGAGTTGCTGACCCACCCGCACCCCTCATCCCGGCGAGGGTCGGGATCCCGCACCGGTCTTCCCGGCGAGGGTCGGGATCCCGCACCGGTCTTCCCGGCGAGGGTCGGGATCCCGCACCGGTCATCCCGGCGAGGGTCGGGATCCCGCACCGGTCATCCCGGCGAGGGTCGGGATCTCTGAGTTTGAAAGATCGACGCGCACAACGTCCGGGGACGGGTTCGACAAGCTTGACCGGCCGAGTGGAAGCGAGTGCGCCGGATGACTGGTGCTGGTGGCTCAGGGATCCCGGCCTTCGCCGGGATGACGATTGCTGGGCTCGCGGATCCGGGCCTGCGCCGGGATGCCGGTGGGGGTTGGGCACGGATCCCGGTCTGTGGCGGGATGATGGTGAGCGGCTCAGGAAACCAAGACGGCGTCCCGCGGAGCGTCGACGTCGTGAGCAGCGTGGTTTCTCCTATACGCTGGAACCCCGTGGGCACCTCGACTCAAACCAAGCACATTTTCGTTACCGGGGGAGTCGTCTCCTCTCTGGGCAAGGGGCTAACCGCGTCCAGTCTGGGCACCCTGCTGGTGGCCCGCGGACTACGCGTAACCATGCAGAAGCTGGATCCGTACCTGAACGTCGATCCGGGCACCATGAACCCGTTCCAGCACGGCGAGGTCTTCGTGACCGAGGACGGCGCCGAGACCGACCTCGACATCGGCCACTACGAACGGTTCTTGAACGTCTGCCTGAACGCCGAAGCCAACGTCACGACCGGCAAGGTGTACTCGCGGGTGATCGCAAAGGAGCGCCGCGGAGACTTCCTCGGCGACACCGTGCAGGTGATCCCGCACATCACCAACGAGATCAAGGACGAGATGCTGGCCATGGCCGGCGCGGACGTCGACGTGGTGATCCACGAGATCGGCGGCACTGTCGGCGACATCGAGTCCCTGCCGTTCCTTGAGGCCGCCCGCCAGGTGCGTCGCGAAGTCGGCCGCGAGAACGCCTTCTTCCTGCACGTCTCCCTGGTGCCCTACATCGGCCCGTCCGGCGAACTCAAGACCAAGCCCACCCAGCACTCGGTGGCCGCGCTGCGCCAGGTCGGCATCCAGCCGGACGCGATCGTCTGCCGCGCCAGCATGGAGATTCCCACCGGCGTGAAGCGCAAGATCGCGCTGATGTGCGACGTCGACGAGGAGGCTGTGATCTCCTGCCCCGACGCGCCCAGCATCTACGATATCCCGAAGGTGATCTTCCGTGAGGGCCTGGACGCCTACGTGGTGCGCCGGCTCGGCGTCTCCTTCCGCGACGTGAATTGGTCGTCCTGGGACGACCTCCTCAAGCGCGTCCACTCGCCGAAGGAAGAGGTCACGATCGCGCTCGTCGGCAAGTACATCGACCTGCCGGACGCGTACCTGTCGGTCTCCGAGGCGCTGCGGGCCGGCGGCTTCGCCAACTGGGCGAAGGTGAACCTGCGCTGGGTCGCGTCCGACAGCTGTGAGACCCCTGCTGGCGCGGCCGCCGAACTCGGCGACGTGGACGGCATCTGCGTCCCGGGTGGTTTCGGCATCCGCGGCGTGGAGGGGAAGCTCGGTGCCCTGCGTTACGCCCGGGAGAACCAGGTGCCCACGCTCGGCTTGTGCCTCGGCCTGCAGTGCATGGTGATCGAAGCCGCACGCAACCTGCTCGGCCTCACCGACGCCGCGTCCACCGAGTTCGAGCCAGACACCCACGCTCCGGTAATCGCCACCATGGCCGAGCAGGTCGACATCGTCTCCGGCCAGGGCGACATGGGCGCGACCATGCGGCTGGGCGCCTACCCGGCCGAGCTGGTGCCGGGTTCGGTAGTGGCCAAGCAGTACGGCAGCACGCACGTGAGCGAGCGGCACCGCCACCGCTATGAAGTGAACAACCACTACCGCACCGAACTGGAGGCCGAGGGACTGAAGATCTCCGGCACCAGCCCGGACGGCAACCTGGTCGAGTTCGTCGAACTGGACGCCGACGTGCATCCCTACTACGTCGGAACGCAGGCGCATCCGGAGTTGAAGTCGCGGCCCACCCAGCCACACCCGCTGTTCGTCGGCCTGGTTCAGGCTGCGCTCGACCGCAAGCTGTCGGCTCGACTCCCGGTCACCGAGGGCTGAACATGCGTGAGCTGAGCCGAGCCGAGGTCACCGACATCCCGATGACCTGGCCGGTCGTCGGGCATGAGGTGCTCGGAAACGGCGCGGTGTCCGACTTCGTCAATGACGTCGTGGCCACCCCGGACGGCGCCACCATGCGGCGCCAGTACCTGCTGCACCCGGGCGCGGTCGGAGTGATCGCCTGGGACGACGCCGACCGGATCGCCGTGGTCCGGCAGTACCGGCACCCGGTGGGCTACCAGCTGGTTGAGCCGCCTGCGGGCTTGCTGGACGGCGACGGCGAAACCTGGCTGACTGCGGCGAAGCGCGAGCTGGCCGAGGAGGTGCAGCTGCGGGCCGAGCGTTGGCAGGTGCTGGTCGATCTGTTCACCACTCCGGGTGCCAACCAGGAGTCGCTGCGGATCTACCTGGCCACCGGGCTCAGCCCGGAACCGGCGCCGGCCGACTTCGCCGCCGAGCACGAGGAAGCCGATATGGAGGTCTGTTGGGCTGCCCGCGCCGATGTGGTGGACGCAGTGCTGGCCGGCCGGTTGCAGAACCCGACCATGGTTTCGGGTGTGCTCGCGCTGGAGGTGGCGCGGCTGTCCGGTCGACTCGACCAGTTGCGCGACGCGGCGTCCGATTGGCCGGCGCGGACGGCTTGGGCCGCGCACAACTCGTCGTTGGCCGGACGCGATGGCCACTCCGGCTGAGCCCGCCCCCACGGTCGAACCCAGGCCCACGACTGAGCCTGCCCCCTCTGCTCAGCCTGGCCCCACTGCTCAGCTTGGCCCCAACGTCATCCCGGCGGAGGCCGGGATCACCGGCCAGGGTCGGCACACACCGGCTGGGGTCACCCCTAACGTCATCCGGGCGTTGGCCGGGATCCCCACCCGCGAGCAACGCAGCCTTGCTGATCGGCTGGTCCGCACCTACCTTGCCCACCTGAGCGTGGAACGCGGCGCGTCGGTGCACACCGTCGCCGCCTACCGGCGCGATCTCGGCCGCTACCTGGAGTTCCTCGGTGCCCGCGGCATCAACGATCCCACGACGATCACCGAGGCCGATGTAGCCGCGTTCCTCGCCTACCTGCAGGCGCCGACCGACGGCCGCGAGCCGCTGTCCCGATCGAGCGCTACCCGCTCGCTGGTCGCCGTGCGCTCGTTGCACGCTTTCGCACTGGCCGACGGCTGGGTGCCGGAGAACGTGGCCGTTGGTGTCCGGCCGCCGAAGGGCACCCGGCCGCTGCCCAAGGCGCTGGACATCGCGTCCGTCGAAGCGCTGCTGGCCACTCCGGATCTGACCACGGCCGCCGGGTTGCGGGACGCGGCGCTGCTGGAGTTGCTTTACGGCACCGGTGCCCGGATCTCTGAAGTGCTCGATCTCGATGTCGATGATGCGACCGGCCTACTGGCAGATCCGGACGCCGGCCTGCGAGTGTTCGGCAAGGGCCGCAAGGAGCGGATTGTGCCGGTCGGCTCGTACGCCCGGAACGCGGTTGCGGCCTGGCTGGTCCGTGGCCGGGCCGAGTTCGCGCAGGCGTCCGTCCGGCCCAGCCCGGCGCTGCTGCTGAACCGCCGCGGCCAGCGGTTGAGCCGGCAGAGCGCCTGGGCCGTGCTGCAGCGCGCGGCCGCGTCCGCGAAGTTGGAGGTCGAGGTGTCTCCGCACACCCTGCGGCACTCGTTCGCCACCCATCTGCTGGACGGTGGCGCGGACGTCCGCGTGGTGCAGGAGCTGCTGGGGCACGCGTCGGTGACCACCACGCAGATTTACACGCTGGTAACGGCCGAGCACCTGCGCGAGGTGTTCATGGCTGCCCATCCGCGGGCGCGCTAGACGGCGGCGAGCCCTTGCAGACTTGTCGACATTCTGGGCCTAGAGTGTCGGGGTGAGCGAAACCGACAGCCCCGCCCTGATCGACGCCGAACCAACGCTGGACGGCGGCGACCTGGGCCCGACCGGACGCCCGTGGCCGGCGCTGCCCGAACCCACGCCGCCCGACCCGAATCACCCCAAGCGCGCGCTGATCATCGCGATGTGCAACCAGAAGGGCGGGGTCGGCAAAACCACGACCACGATCAACCTCGGTGCGGCCCTCGCCGAGACCGGCCGCAGGGTGCTGCTGGTCGACTTCGACCCGCAGGGTTCGCTTTCGGTCGGGCTCGGGGTAAATCCGCACACCCTTGAGACCAGCATCTACGACCTGCTGCTGAATAAGAAGATCTCGCCTGAAGAGGTGATCACCCAGACCTCGGTGCCCGGGCTCGAACTGATGCCGTCCAACATCGACCTGTCGGCGGCCGAGGTGCAGCTGGTCTCCGAGGTGGCACGCGAACAGACCCTGCGCCGGGTGCTCACCAAGGTGCGGCACGACTACGACATCATCCTGATCGACTGCGCGCCGTCGCTGGGCCTGCTGACAGTCAACGCCCTCACCGCCTCCGACAAGGTGCTGATGCCGCTGGAATGCGAGTTCTTCGCACTGCGCGGCATCGCGTTGCTCACCGACACCATCGAAAAGGTGCAGGACCGACTGAACCCGGAACTCGAAGTGCTGGGCATTCTCGGCACCATGTACGACGCCCGCACTCTGCACAGCCGCGAAGTGCTCGAACGGGTCGTGCAGGCCTTCGGTGACACCGTCTTCCACACCGTCATTCGGCGCACGATCAAGTTCCCCGAAACCACGGTGGCCGGCGAGCCCATCACGACCTACGCCACCACCTCGCCGGGCGCCGCCGCCTACCGGACGCTGGCCAGGGAGGTGCTTGCCCGATGCCCAGGCGCGTGAAGCTACCGGGGGCGTCCGAGCTCTTCCGGCCAACCAGTGCAGCCGGGGTGGGTGCTGAGACGCCGGCTGCGGACGCGTCCGCGGAAGCCAACGGGCCGAGCCCGAGCGGCCGCGTCCGCCACGAGGAGAAGATCACCGTCTACGTCAGCAGCGAGGAACTGCTCGCGCTGGAACAGGCGCGGCTGACCCTGCGGGCGCACCACGGGCTGGCGATCGACCGCGGCCGGATCGTTCGCACCGCGATCGGGCTGGCGATGGCCGATCTGGCCAGCCGGGGTGCCGAATCCGATCTGGTGCGCGAACTCGGCCAACCGTGACCCCGCTGCCGGCGGCCGAGGAGTTCACCGTCCACCTGACCAACTTCTCCGGCCCCTTCGACCTGCTGTTGCAGCTGATCGCCAAGCACAAGCTGGATGTCACCGAGGTTGCGCTCTCCAAGGTCACCGACGAATTCGTGGCCCACATCCGGGCCGCGCAACTCAGCCAGGGCGCAAGTTCCTGGGATCTCGACCAGACCAGTTCCTTCATCGTCGTGGCGGCGACGTTGCTCGATCTCAAGGCGGCTCGCCTGCTGCCGCAGGGCGAGGTGGACGACGAGGAGGACCTCGCGCTGTTGGAGGCCCGCGACCTGCTCTTCGCCCGGCTGCTGCAATACCGCGCGTTCAAGCTGGTCAGCGGCTGGATAGCCGAGACGCTCACGCTGCAGGCTCGCCGCTACCCGCGTCCGGGCGGGCTGGAGGAGCGCTTCGCCGGGCTGCTGCCGGACGTCGAACTCACCGGCTTCACCGACCTGATCGCCGCCTACGCCGGCCGCGCGCTCACCCCGCGCGAGGCGCCACAGGTGCAGCTGACCCACCTGCACCTGCCGCTGGTCAGCGTGCGCGAACAGGCCGACGAGATCGTGTCCCGCCTGCGTGAGCACAGCACTCTGACCTTCCGCGCTTTGACCGCCGACGCTACCGACCGGTTGGTCGTGGTGGCCCGCTTCCTCGCACTGCTCGAGCTTTTCCGCGATCGCGCGGTCACCTTTGAGCAGTTGACTCCGCTGGGCGAGTTGACCGTCCGCTGGCTCGGCGCGGAACTCGACCCCGAGCGCACCGGTTCCGAATTCGACGAGACCCAACCACAGGAGAGCACTGATGAGTGACCTGAGCGGTGCGATCGAGGCCCTCCTCTTGATGGCCACCGAACCGATGCCAACCGCTGAGCTGGCCGAGGCTGTGCAGGCTCCGGTCGAGGCGGTCGAGACCGCGCTCGCCGGACTGGTCGAGTTCTACGACACCACCGGACGCGGCTTCGAGTTGCGCCGGGTGGGGTCGGGCTGGCGGTACTACACCCGCGAGGAGCACGCCGACCTGATCGGCCGCTGGCTCACCGAGGGCCAGCGGGGCACGCTCAGCCAGGCGGCCCTGGAGACGCTGGCCGTGGTGGCCTACTTGCAGCCGATCTCCCGTGGCCGGGTCTCGGCCGTGCGCGGCGTGAACGTGGACGGGGTGATGCGGACGCTGGCCACTCGCGACCTGATCGAGGAGACCGGACGCGACGGCGAGACCGGGGCGCGGCTGTTCGCCACCACCAGCTACTTCCTGGAACGAATGGGGCTGACCAGCCTGGACGAGCTGCCACCGCTGGCGCCGCACCTGCCGGACGCGTCCGCACTCGAAGCCGAACTGGCCAATCTGGCCGACCCGGGCGCGGCTGTTGAGGAGGCGCTGCTTACCGTCATCCCGGCGCAGGCCGGGATCTCCGACCCGAACGACGGCCCGCTCGAGGAGGGATCCGAATGACCGAAACCGAGGGCATCCGCCTGCAGAAGGTACTCGCCCAGGCCGGTGTGGCCTCGCGCCGGGCCGCGGAAGATCTGATCTTCCGTGGCCGGGTCGAGGTGAACGGCGAGAAGGTGACCGAACAGGGTCGGCGCGTCGACCCCGCCACGGACGTGATCCGGGTCGACGGCCTGCGCATCCCGCCCAAGGCCGAGCACCTTTACCTGGTGCTCAACAAGCCCACCGGCGTGGTGTCGACCATGGAGGATCCGCGCGGCCGTCCGGCCCTGCAGGAGTTGGTCAGCGTGTACACCAGAGAGCGGGTCTTCCACGTCGGACGGCTCGATGCCGACACCGAAGGACTACTGCTGCTCACCAACGACGGGGAGTTCTCCCAGCGGATGATGCACCCGTCCTTCGAGGTGCCCAAGGTCTACGTTGCTGAAATCGCCGGCGTCATCACCGAGGCCACGGTGAAGCGCCTGCGCAAAGGCGTGGCGCTCGAAGATGGCCCGGTGCAACCCGACAAGGTCGAGGTGCTTCAGCGCGGCGCCGACCGCAGCCTCGTGCGGATAACCCTGCACGAGGGCCGCAATCGGATCGTCCGGCGTCTTTTCGACGAGGTCGGCCACCCGGTGCGACAACTCTCCCGGATCGCCATCGGCCCCGTCCGCCTGGGTGACCTGAAGCTCGGCGCCGTGCGCGACCTCACCCGCGAGGAACTGGGCGCGCTACTCGACCTGGTGAAGCTGTAGGGAGCCGGGGAGTGGAGCGCGTCCTCGGGGTCGAAACCGAGTACGGGCTGAGCGCACGTTCGGCCCGGGGCCGGCTGAGCGCGCCGGAGGCCGCCGAGTTGCTGTTCCGGCCATTGGTGGCTGAGCACCGAGCGGCGAACGCGTTCCTGGTCAACGGCGGCCGGTTGTACCTCGACGTGGGCGCCCATCCCGAGTACGCCACCCCGGAATGCCGCACGGTGCGGCAACTGCTGGTCGCGGAGCGGGCCGGTGACGAACTGGTCGCCCAGTTGGCCGCGGACGCCTCGGCCCGGGCCGCTGCCGCAAGCCAGGAGGTGCGGTTCCGGCTCTTCAAGAACAATGTCGACAGCTTTGGCAACAGCTACGGCTGCCACGAGAACTACCTGGTCGAGCGCGAGCAGGACCTGTCCGTTCTGGTGGACCTACTGACGCCGTTCCTGGTCACCCGCCAGGTGCTTTGCGGGTCGGGGCGCTACCGCCGCGGTGAATTCACGATCAGTCAGCGGGCGGACCACCTGTATGACCAGTTGTCCGCGCAGACGACGCGCGCGCGTCCGCTGGTGAACACCAGGGACGAGCCGCTGGCCGACCCGGCACGCTTCCGGCGGCTGCATGTGCTGGCCGGCGACTCCAACCTCTGCGAGCCGTCGGCGTGGCTCAAAGTCGGCACTACCGTCGCGTTGCTGGACGCGCTGTCGGGCGGCTCAGGGGTGGACCGACTCGGACGGCTTCGGCTGGCCGATCCGGCCGCCGCGCTTCGGCAGGTGGCGCGGGATCCGTCCGCGGTGCTGGAGTTGGCGGACGGGCGGCGCCGCTCTGCCCTGGAAGTGCAGCGTGAGTACCTCGACGTTGCCGGCGAGCGTGCTGAGCCCGAGTTGGCCGGGCTCTGGACGGCGGTGCTGGACGCGCTGACCGCGGGTGCTCCGGAGCGGGTGGCCGACGTGGTGGAGTGGGTAGCCAAACGACGTCTGCTCCAGGAGTTCCAGGACCGGCACCGCTTGGCGTCCGATGACCCGAAGCTCGCCCAGTTGGACCTCGCGTTCCACGAACTCGGCGGCGTCTTCGGCGCGCTCGAGGGCGAGGGGCTGGTGCGTCGCCTCACCACATCGGCCGAAGTGCGGCGCGCGATGACCGAGCCGCCGGCCGACACCAGGGCTGCGGCCAGGGCCGGGTTTCTGGCGGCCGTGCAACGAGGGCGCCACCGCTACAGCGTCGACTGGCAGACCTGCACCATCCACGACCTCACTGGTGCGGACGGCCCCGCCGACCGCACCATCGCCCTGCCCGACCCGCTGGCCGCTCGCGTGCCGGAGCTGGACGAGCTACTGGAGCTGTTGTGTGCCAACGCCGGCTGATCACCAGCTTTGTAGCCAACGGGGCGCCGCCCCGGTGTGGTCAGCTCGCATAGCGCGGTTCGGTACCCTAGCCAGCGTGTCCAGAACTCGCCTGATCCCAGTCATTGCCAGCCTGCTCGCCCTTGCGGCGTGCAGCGCGCCCGCACCGAGTGCGACGCCGTCCGCGTCTGCGACGCCTTCGACGTCGGCCAGCGCGTCCGCGTCGCCCAGCGCGACGCCGACTTCGACCGTGAAGGCGTCCAACTCGCTGGACGGCATCAAAGTGACCGGCGAGCGGCTCAAGAAGCCGAGCGTGTCCGTGAAGGCACCGTTCGCGATCGACCAGACCCGGATGAAGGTTCTCGAAGCGGGCACGGGCGCCAGGGCGCTCGCCGACGGCTATGTCACCGTCCACTACTACGGCGTGAACGGCCGCACCGGCAAGATGTTCGAGGAGTCCTATACCGAGAACATGCCCAAGACGTTCGCGCTCAACGGCGTTGTGGCCGGCTTCAAGACCGGCCTGACCGGGCAGCAGTCCGGCAGCCGGGTGCTGATCGCGATGCCGGGGACGGACGCCTACGACGCCAGCCCATCCAGCGGCCCGGAAGGCTATGAGGCAGGCGACACTCTGATCTTCGTCGTCGACGTCCTCTCGGTTTCGGTCGCCGAGCCATCCGGAACGACCATCACACCGCCGGCGGGGCTGCCGACGGTCAGCGCGGGCACCGGCAAGCCGACGATTACGATCCCGAGCACCGCGGCGCCGACCAAGATGGTCGCGCAGACGCTGATCGAGGGCACCGAGAACAAGGTCGCCAAGGGCGACTCCATCCTGGCCCGCTACGTCGGCTACTCGTGGAAGACCGGCAAGTTGGTCGACGACGGCTTCGATTCGCCCAGCGGCGGCGCTCTCTCCAGCACGATTCCAGGTTGGCAGACCGGCCTGGTCGGCAAGCCGGTCGGCTCGCGGGTGCTCCTGGTGTTGCCGCCGGCGGACGGTTTCCCGAAGGGCAGCAACAACCCGCCGCTGGAGGCCGGCGACACCATCGTCTACGTGGTCGATCTGCTTTTCGCCACGGCGTCGTGATTATCTTGGACGGTGGGCTCTCCACCGTCTTGGAGCAGCAGGGTGCCGACCTCAGTTCGGCGTTGTGGACAGCTCGGCTGCTGGCGGACGCGCCCGATCGGCTCGCCGAGGCGCACCGGACGTATTTCGCGGCCGGTGCGCAGGTGGCTACGACGGCCAGCTACCAGGCGAGCGTCGCCGGCTTCGCCGCCGCGGGCTTTGGCAACGCGGAGGCGCTGATCGGGGACAGCGTGCGGATCGCGCGCGATGTCCGTGATGAGTTCGGCGATGACCGGCTGGTGGCAGCTTCAGTCGGCCCGTACGGCGCCGCGCTGGCGGACGGCTCGGAATACCGCGGCGACTACGGCGTTTCCGTCGCTGCCCTACGCGACTTCCACGCCCAACGGTTGGAACTGCTGGCTGCTGCCGGCCCCGACCTCTTCGCCGTCGAGACCGTGCCTGACGTCCGCGAGGCCGAGGTGTTGCTCGAGTTGCTGGCCGAGTTCGATCTGCCGGCTTGGTTCAGCTACTCGGTTCGCGGTGACCGCACCTCGGCCGGGCAGCGGTTGGCGGACGCCTACGGCGCGCTCGCGAGCTGCCCCGTGCTGGTGGCGGCCGGCGTGAACTGCTCAGCACCCGAAGACGTCCCGGCTGCGGTCGCGACCGCCGTGGCGGTCACTGGACTTCCTGGGATCGCCTACCCGAACGGCGGGGGCAGTTGGGACGCGGCCGCCAAGGAATGGCGCCGGCCGGACGCGTGGCGTCCAGAACTGGTCGAATCCTGGCTGGCCGCCGGCGCCACCTGGGTCGGCGGCTGCTGTGGCGTAGGTGCCGCCGAGATCGCCGAGCTGGCAACCCTGCTCGCCGATTGACTCCAGCCGCGCGAGTCCCCGTCCACACGTCCCCGTCCATTCGTCCGCGTCCACCGGTCCTCATCCACCCTCGCAAGCTGGACAGTTGTATCCGAAGACGGGTCACAACTGTCCAGCTTGCGCGGGTGGACGGGTGCTTGCGCGGGTGGACGGGTGTCGGGGCGGGTGTTCAGGCGACCAACCAGGGTTGCCGCGGCAACTCATCCGGGTCGAATCTGATCAACAGCTGTTCGGGGGTCACCGGCTCACCGGGCGTCGCGAGTTCGAGCGAGGCGGCGATCCGGCTCAGCGCCTCCGCGGGCGTCACGCCGGTCACGGCAAGGTCGGCGAGCGTGACCGCGCCGTCCCGCTTGGCCAGGCGCTTGCCGGACGCGTTCACTGCCAGCGGCACATGCGCGTAGACCGGTGCCGGGCCACCAAGCTGCTGAGCCAGCCAGGCCTGTCGAGGGGAGGACGACAACAGGTCGTCACCGCGGCAGACCTGATCGATGCCCATGGCCAGATCGTCGACGACCACGGCCAGGTTGTACGCGTAGGTGCCGTCGTTGCGCACCAGGACGAAGTCGTCCACAACGCCGGTCACCTCGCCCGCCCACAGATCGGTGACTGTGCTCGAATCCTCGGCGGCCCGCACCCGCAGCGCCGGTGGCCGGGTCTGCCGCAGCCGCTCGCGCGCCGCGGCACTCAGCGCGCGACAGGTCCCGGGATAGGGCCGGTACCCGTCACCGTGCGGCGCGGACGCGGCTTCGGCGATCTCCCGTCGGGTGCAGAAGCACTCGTAGGTCTCCAGCCGGCCGACCGCTTCGGCATAGGCGTCCACTCGTGCGGACTGCCAGATCACCTCGCCGTCGAAGTCGAGCCCCAACGCCAGCAGGTCGTCCACTTGCTGCGCCGCGACCTCGGGCGCCGCCGCAACCCGGGCCACATCGAGGTCCTCGATCCGCAGCCGGAACTCCCGTCCGGTGGTGCGGGCGAGCAGCCAGGCGACCAGGGCCGTCCGCAGGTTGCCCAGGTGCAGCGCCGAGGTCGGGCTGGGCGCGAACCGTCCCGACAATCCGGCCTCCTCCAAGTCGCGTGGGTGCATGGGCAAGTCGATGCACCGGCGAGTCTTGCAGATCGGGTAACGTCACCGGCGTGTCGCCGCGGAAGTCAGAACGCATCATGAACCTGGCTATCTGCCTGCTCATGGCCCGCCGGTTCATCGAGAAGACCCAGATCCGGGAGGTCGTCGAGGGCTACCACGACCTCTCGGACGCGGCCTTCGAGCGCACCTTCGAGCGCGACAAGGACGAACTGCGGGCGATGGGCGTGCCGGTGGAGACCGGCAGCAACAACCCGCTGTTTCCCGACGACGTCGGCTACCGGATCCGACGCAAGGACTTCGAGTTGCCGGCCATCGAGTTCACTCCAGCCGAGACCGCTGCCCTCGGCCTTGCCGCGACCGTCTGGGAGTCCGCAACGCAGGCCGAGCACGCTATCTCGGCCTTGGCGAAGCTTCGGGCCGCAGGGGTCGACCCGGATCCGCAGCGACTGGCCGGGCTGGCACCGTCCATCGGGGCGCGGGAGCCGGCCTTCGCCAGTATCTGGGCGGCCACCGGTGCACGCACGCCGATCCGCTTCGACTACCGCGGTCAGACCCGCACCGTCGAGCCCTGGGCGATGACCTACCGGCGTGGCGCCTGGTACCTGTACGGACGCGATCGCGCCAAGGGTGAACCCCGCATGTTCAAAGTCGCCCGTCTGGACGCACCGGCCGTCCCAGCGGGCAAGCCGGCCAGCTACACCGTTCCGGAGCTCGACCTGGAAGCCGCTTGGCGTAGCCTTGAGCCCAGCCGGGCGGACGCGTCCGCGATCGTCGCGATCAAGCCCGGACGCGCGGCCGACCTGAGGCGCCGCGCGACACCGACCGAAGGCGTCTATGACGTGCCGAGCGGCTATGAACCCCTCCGGGTCAGCTACTCCCGGGTCGGCGACTTCGTCGGGGAACTCTGCGCCTACGGAGCGGACGCGCTGGTGCTGAAGCCGCTGTACATCCGGCGGGCCGTGATCGCCCAGCTGGCCGCGGTCGCAGGAGGAAAGTGATGACGTCGGCCGACCAGGTATCCAGGTTGCTCTCTTTGGTGCCCTACCTGCAGACCCATCCGGACGCCGAACTGAGCGCCACAGCCGAGCTGTTCGCAGTGAGCACCGAGCAGTTGCTCGCCGACCTGCACGTGCTCTGGTACTGCGGCCTGCCTGGCGGCATGCCCGGTGACCTGATCGAGATCGACATGGAGACCGTGGCTGACACCGGCCGAATCCGGCTCAGCAATGCCGAGTACCTGTCGCGTCCGCTGCGGTTCACCCCAGACGAGGCGTTGAGCCTGGTCGTGGCGCTGCGTGCTGTCCGCGAACTGGTCGGACGAGACGCAGCCGGCGATGTCGACACTGCGCTCGTGAAGCTGGAAGCGGCCGCCGGCGCCGGGGTGGGCGCACCAGTGCCCAGGGTGGCCGTTTCCGGCGGGGATGAGGACCTGCGCCAGCGCCTGGCCGAAGCGATCGCGTCCGGTGTGGTCACCGAGCTGGAGTACACCGACTCAGGCCTGGTCACGTCCAGCCCGCTGGTCGCGCCCGCGCAGTTGATCGTGCGCGACGGCTTCGGCTACCTGCAGGCGTGGAGCCTCGACCGCGAAGCTTGGCGGACCTACCGGCTCGACCGGATCACGGCGGTCCGGGAGACCACCCGGAAGGCGCCTGAACACGGCACGCCACCCGACTTCGGCGCGGGCTGGCTGGACGAGCGCCCGGACGCCGCGGAGGTGACCCTCCGGCTCACGCCCAGCGCCGAATGGATCACCGAGTACTACCCGGTTCGGGCGGTTCGGCACCCGCGCGGGGCCGTCGAAGTCGACCTGCTGGTGGCCGACCCGGCGTGGCTGCGCTCGTTGTTGCTGCGCCTGGGCCGCGAGGTGCGGCGGGTGTCACCGCCAGAGGCTGCGGATGGGGCCCGCGCGGCTGCGGCAGACGCGCTGATCGCCTATGCCGCGGGGTAGGGTTCATCCATGAACTGGATCCTGCTGTTCGGCCTGATCGCCCTCGGTGGGCTGATCATGGTGGTCAGCTATGGGATCTGGCTCTGGCACAAGGCGTCCGACCTGTTCTCCGAGCTGGAGATGCTGGGCGAACGCGCGACCGAACTCGCCGACATCCTGGGACGCCTGCAGCCGGAACTCCCGGGGCGTACTGACGGCTAAGGTTGCTCTGCAAACGCTTACAACAAAGGAGTACCCATGCTCGGACCGTGGGAATGGGCAATCATCGCCCTGATCGCGCTGCTGATCTTCGGCGGCACCCGCCTGGCTGGCATCGGCAAGAGCGCCGGCAAGGCCATTCGCGAGTTCAAGGAGGAGACGTCTACGCCCGCGAAGCAGGTTCCGGGCAGCACTCCAGAGCCCACCGAACCGACGACCATCGTCGACTCGGATCCCGGCACCAGGGCCTGACCCACCTTGGCCACCCGAACCTCAAGGTTCGCCTGGCTGAAACCGCCGCCAGCCGCCCCTGGTGGGGTGATGTCGCTGGCGGACCACCTGCGTGAACTGCGCTACCGCGTCATTGTGGCCGCGGGTGCGATCATCGCCGCGAGTATCTTCGCCGCGGTGTTCTACAACCAGCTCTACCTGGTGTTGATGCGGCCCTATCTGCAGGCCGTGGAGATGCTCAAGGAAAGCAACCCCAACCTGGACACGTCTGCCGTGATCAGCGGTGTGGGCACCCCACTGGCCCTTGCCCTGCAGATCTGCGTGGTGGCCGGACTGGTGCTGTCCAGTCCGTTCTGGCTCTACCAGCTGTGGTCGTACATCGTGCCGGCGCTGCTGGCCAAAGAGAAGAAATACGCGCTGATTTTCATCGGCGTTGCGCTGCCGCTGTTCCTGCTGGGCGTCCTGGTCGGGTACTACATCCTGCCGCAGGGCATCTCGGTGTTGCTGGCCTTCACGCCGTCCAGCGTCCCGGTGACCAACCTGCTGGCGATCGACGAGTTCCTCAAGTTCACCCTGCAGCTGATGGTCGTCTTCGGGTTGGGCTTCCTGATGCCAGTGGTCGTGGTCGGGCTGAACCTGATGGGGGTGGTGTCCGCCAAGCAGTTGGGCAAGGCGCGCACCTACGTGATCTTCGGTACCTTCCTGTTCGGGGCCGCTGCGACACCGTCCACCGATCCGTTCTCGATGCTGGCGCTGGCGCTGCCGATGACGCTGCTCTACTTGGCGGCCGAGTCGATCGCCCGGATCAACGACCGCCGAAAGGCAAAGGCGCAGCTGGCCGAGGCGGGCTGAGGTGACCCTCCATTACAACTCGCCGACGCTGACCCTGGTGGTCAACCCGGCGGCGGGCGGCGGCCTGGCCCGCCGGCAACTACCTCGTGTCACCAGCGAGTTGGTGGCCGGCCTGCCCGAGGCGAGTCTCCGGGTGATCCAGACTTCGAGTTTCGCCGAGGCGCGGCTGCGCTGCATTGCCGCGGTCGAGCAGGCCCGTCCGGCCGAGCCGGGCCGCATGGCCGACTCGCTGCTGGTGATGGGCGGGGACGGCATGATGCACCTCGGCCTCAACGCGGCGGCGGCCACCGACGTGTCGCTCGGACTGATCCCTGCGGGCACCGGGAACGACTTCTGCCGCGGAGTCGGCCTCACGGGTGGCCTGAACGGCGCGCTGCGTACCATCGTTGGCGGTGTCACCCGGCGGGTCGACCTGATGTCGGTTAGCGGCGCACTGGTCGATGGTGCCGAGCACCGCTGGGTCGGCTCGATCCTCTCGACCGGTTTCGACAGCCGGGTGAACTACCGGGCGAACCACCAGCGTTTTCGGTTCGGCGGCCTGGCCTATAGCTGGGCGGCCCTCGCCGAGCTGAACCGCTTCGAGCCGCTGACGTACCGGCTGGTGATCGACGGGGTGCCGCGGAACCAGTCGGCGATGATGATCGGGGTCGGCAATGCCGGGTATTTCGGCGGCGGCATGTGTGGCTGCCCGAACGCCGACGTGACCGACGGCTGGCTGGACGTGACCATCGTCCATCCGGTCAGCCGCGCGACGATGCTGCGATTGCTGCCCACGATGTTCACCGGTGGTTTCGTGAAGGATCCCGCGGTCGAACTGCTGGGGGCACGGGAGGTCGTGGTCGACGGCGACGGGCTCTTCGGCATGGCCGACGGGGAGGAGATCGGTCAGGTGCCGCTGACCTGCCGGATCGCTCCCCGCGCCCTGAGCATCTACTCCCGGGTCGGCTCCGATGGCTGACGCGCTGCAGACCTTCGCGTCCGGCTACCCATTCGCCCTTGACGACTACCAGGTGGAGGCCTGCACCCATGTCGCCAACGGTCACGGCGTGCTCGTGGCTGCACCGACCGGCGCGGGCAAGACCGTGGTGGGGGAGTTCGCGGTCTTCCTCGCCCTGCAGACCGGACGCAAGTGCTTCTACACCACCCCGATCAAGGCGCTGAGCAACCAGAAGTACCACGACCTTTGTGAGCGGCACGGCGAGGACGCGGTCGGACTACTCACCGGCGACACCTCGATCAACGGAGACGCCCAAGTGGTCGTGATGACCACCGAGGTGCTGCGCAACATGATCTACGCAGGCTCATCGACGCTGGCGAACCTTGGCTTCGTGGTGATGGACGAGGTGCATTATCTCGCCGACCGGTTCCGGGGTGCGGTCTGGGAGGAAGTGATCATCTCGCTGGCGGACTCGGTGCAGTTGGTGGCGCTGTCGGCCACGGTCAGCAACGCCGAGGAGTTCGGCGACTGGCTCAGCGAGGTGCGCGGCGGCGTCGAAGTCGTCGTCACCGAGCGGCGTCCGGTCCCGCTCTACCAGCACGTGCTGGCCGGACGCCGGTTGCTGGAACTGTTCGACGGCCCGGACGTGAACCCCGAACTCGTGCGATTGGCCAAGGAAGAGTCCCGTTCGCAACGCGACGACAGTCGCCGTCCGCGCGGCCGATCGGGCAACGGCCGGCGCGGTGGCTACGGCTCGGGCCGCTACGGCGGCGGCGCTGCAAGCGAACGCCAGGAGGCGAGCCGCCGGCTGGTGCCCCGCAGGGACGCGATGGTGGAACGGCTCGCCGCGGAGAACCTGCTGCCCGCGATCATCTTCATCTTCTCCCGGCAGGGCTGCGATACGGCCGTGGGCCAGTTGCTCAACTCGGGGCTGCGGCTCACATCGGCGGCCGAGCGCGCCCGGCTTCGTGAGATCGCCCAGCGGCACATCGCGGGGCTGAGCCAGGGCGATCTCGCCGCTCTGGAGTTCGACCGCTTCCTGGCCGCCTTCACCGATGGCATCGCGGCCCATCACGCCGGACTGCTGCCTGCGTTCAAGGAGGCGGTCGAGGAGGGCTTCTCCGAGGGACTGGTGAAGGTCGTCTTCGCCACCGAGACGTTGGCTTTGGGCATCAACATGCCCGCTCGCTCCGTAGTACTTGAGCGGCTGGTGAAGTACAACGGCGAGACCCACGCCGACGTGACCGCCGGCGAGTTCACCCAGCTCACCGGACGGGCCGGCCGTCGCGGCATCGACGTCGAGGGTCACGCGGTGGTCTGCTGGCAACCCGGGCTCGACCCGCGCGCGCTTGCCGGACTGGCTTCGCGGCGTACCTACCCGCTTCGTTCGTCCTTCTCGCCGACCTACAACATGGCGGTGAACCTGGTCGCAACCGCCGGCCGCGAGCGTGCCCGGGTGCTGCTGGAACAGTCCTTCGCGCAGTTCCAGTCCGACCGCTCGGTGGTCGGTCTCGCCAAGGGGATCGCGACGAACCGGGAGCGGATCGCGTCCGAGTGGGCGCAGGCCGCCTGCACCGAGGGGGACGCCGAGGAGTACTTCCGGCTGCGCGCCCGCGTTGGCGCCGCCGAAGCCGCGGTCGCGCGAGCGCGCCGTTCGGATCGGCGCGCCGAGGTGATCGAAGCGCTGGGGACGCTCAAGACCGGCGACATCATCGACATCCCCGGTCGACGGCATCGCGGCTGGGCCGTGGTGGTCGAATCCGGGCTCGGGCAGGAAGGGTCGGCGCCCACCGTGCTCACCGCGGATCGGCAGCTCAAGCGGGTGTCGGTGGCCGACTTCCCATACCCGCCGTCGGTAGGTGGCTTCCTGAAGGTGCCGAAGCACTTCGACTCGCGCTCGCCGGCGATGCGCCGCAACCTTGCCGCCGCGCTGCTGGCGAAGCTGCAGCGGGACCGTCCGGTGGCGACGGCGGACGCCGACCAGGCTGATCCGGACGCCATGGTGCGGATCGCGGAGTTGCGCCGGGAGTTGCGGGCGCACCCCGTCCACGGCTGCCCGGATCGCGAACAGCACGCTCGCTATGCCGAAGCCGCGTTGCGGCTGGAGCGGGACAACGAGGCGCTGCAGGGCCAGGCCGACCGCCGCACCAACACTATTGCGGTGCGGTTCGACCGGGTGTGTGCGGTGCTGGAATCGATGGGCTATCTGAGCGCTGACGGCGGCAAACACGTCACCGAGCGCGGCCGGATGCTGGCCCGGATCTATTCCGAATTGGACCTGGTGACCGCTGAGGCAGTCGTCGATGGCATCTTCGACGGGCTGAGCGCGCCGCAGTTGGCTGCGGTCATTTCCGCCCTGGTCTATGAGGCGCGGGGTGATCGGAGGGCACCGGCCCGAATGCCGGATCGCAGGTCGGAAGAGGCGCAGCAGGCGCTGCGGAACCTGTGGCGCCAGGTCTCGCTGGCCGAGCGCGACCACCGGCTGCCCAGCCACGACCCGCCGGACATCGGCTTCGCCGAAGCTATTCACGCGTGGACCGCGGGTGCCGAGTTGGCCGACGTGTTGTACCTGTCCGGGCTGACCGCCGGCGACTTCGTCCGCTGGGCGCGGATGGTGGTGGACGCCGCCGGCCAGCTCGCGGACGCGGTGGGCCCCGGCGAACTGCGCCGGGTCTGTCGAGAGGTGATCGCCGGCATCCGCCGCGGCGTGGTGGACGCCGCCCCGCTCGAGGACTAGGGGGACGGTTCCTTTCCGCGTCGCAAATCGCCTCTGGCAAGGCATTGTTCTCGTCGGGGACGGTACCTTTCCGCACCAGGGAGATGCGGCCGGACGGGTCCGTGCGGCGTCACCGCAGCGCCTAGGCTGGGCCCATGACTCTGGCCTTGCGCGTGATCCCCTGTCTGGACGTCCATGATGGGCGAGTCGTCAAGGGCGTGAACTTCCGGAACCTCCGGGACGCCGGCGACCCGGTCGAACTCGCCGCCGCCTATGGCGCCGAGGGGGCGGACGAGTTGGTCTTCCTGGACATCTCCGCTTCGGCTGATGGTCGCGCGACCACTTACGACGTGGTCACCCGGACCGCCGAAACAGTGTTCATTCCGCTGTGCGTGGGTGGGGGAGTCCGCGGTGTCGAAGACGTCGACCGGCTGCTGCGCACCGGCGCGGACAAGGTCGGGATCAACACCGGCGCGATCAACCGTCCGCCGGCGATCGACGAGATCGTCCGCCGCTTCGGCGACCAGGTGCTGGTGCTGTCGCTCGACGCCCGGCGCGAGGCCGGGCAGCCGTCGGGCTTTGGCGTGACCACTCATGGCGGACGGACGTCCGCGGGCCTGGACGCCATCGCCTGGGTTCGCGAAGCCGCCGAGCGCGGCGTGGGCGAGATCCTGCTGAACTCGATGGACGCCGACGGCACCACAGACGGCTTCGACCTCGAACTCATTCGCGCGGTCAAAGCTGTGGTGGATGTGCCGGTGATCGCCTCGGGGGGAGCAGGCACGGTCGAGCACTTCGTCGAAGCAGCCCGAGCCGGAGCGGACGCGGTCCTGGCCGCCAGCGTCTTCCACTACCAGACCCTCAGCATCAGCCAGGTGAAGGCGGGCCTTTCCGCGGCCGGTTTCGCCGTACGCTGAGCCACATGAGTTGCCTGTTCTGCAGCATCGTCGCCGGCGAGATTCCTTCGAAGCAGATCTACGCCGACGAAGCAGCGATTGCCTTCCTCGACATCAACCCCTGGCACGTCGGACACACTCTGGTCGTGCCGCGCCGACACCTCGACGACCTGCTCGGTGAGCCGGAGGTGCTCAGCGAGGTCGCCCCGGCGATCGCGGCCACGTCCCGGCTGCTGGTCGACCGGTTGAGCGCGGACGGCCTAAACCTGCTCAGCAACTCTGGCGTGGCCGCCGGCCAGGAAGTGTTCCATCTGCACTTCCACCTGGTGCCGCGGTTTGCCCGGCGTCCGGGCCTGGGCGAACTGCTGCAGCGGGAGCCGGGCATCGATCTGGACCGGGTCTACCGACAGTTGACCGAGGCCTAGCTCGCGGATTCCCAACAAATTGGACGGTAGCTCGCCGTCACAGCGCGGAACCGTCCACTTTGGTGCATTGCTCGGCTACTTGCGCGCCAGCGTGGTCGCGGTGCCGGTGGATACGGTGAACAACCGTTCCTTCAGGCCGAGCTTGCGCTTGAAGTCGGCCCCCGTGACCGTCAGCGCACCGGCAGAACCGGTGAGCTGAACCGACTCCACGCGTCCGCCGTAGGTGCCGTTGCCGTCGCGGGTCAGCACCTGCACCGAGGTCAATGCGCCGATGCCAGGGAACAGCTTGGCGAGCTTGCTCGTGCTGACCGTCACCTGCCAGGTCTGGTCGCGCTTGACCCCGTCGTACGGGTCGGGCTGGGACTTCAGATAGGGCTGATCAGCCCCACCCGCCGCCGACCAGCCACCGTTCGAAGACGAAAACTCGGTCATCGCGGGCTGTCCCTGGTAGAGCAGCACCTGATCGGCGGTGGCCGCGATCGCGCGGTCGCTGGCTGCGTGCTCCCAGGCCAGGCCCTTGTAGACCTGGCACGCTGAGGTGTCGCAGAGGTCATAGCCGGAGCCTGCGGCAGCCTTCGCACGCAGCCGCGCCGCGTAGGTGCGGGCCGCCACCGACTGCGCCTTGACGGCTTCCGTAGCCCAGGAAGCGGGCATCTCGGCCGGCACCACCGAACGCAGGTAGTCCTCCATCGCCACGTAGTTGACCGTGCGGGCCCCCGCAGCGGTGAACGCCAGGCCGAGCGAACCGCGATATGACTTGGTCTCACCGCTCGGCAGCGCCAGCTTCACGGTTCCGGTCCTGGGGTTGGCCACGTACCAGTTCGCGGCCGGCTGCAGCTTGTTCTTCAGCTTCACGTACTTGCCCGACTTGTTCCGGTAGTACAGCACCCGATTGCTGCCGGACTTGTTGATCCGCCACTTGGTGTACTTCGAAGTCGTCGGCAAGGTGAGCGTGGTGCCGGCGTCGTCGCGCACCTGCAGGCCGGATACCTTGCGGAAGTGCAGCTTCGCGTCGGTGTCGGCGGTCAGCCAGACCCGGACGGTGTTGCCCGCGTCCAGCTTCGACAGTTCGGTGCCCGGATAGTAGAAGCCGACGATCGCGGTGTAGTCCAGACCGCTGCTGGCTGCCCCGTAGGCGCCGTACTGCGACATCCCGCGGCCATGGCCCCAGCCGGCGCCGACGATGGTCACCTGCGAGTTCAGCGGCACGACGGGTTCGTCTGCCTGCGCGGGCACGACGTTGCCGGCGAGCGCGACCCCCAACACGGTCGCGCCGATGGCAGCCGACAGCAGCGGACGGACGGTCGGGGGCAGCTGGAGGGTGCGCATGCCGGTCCCTTCTCGAAGTTGCGGGTCCGCAGCATCGTCACTCATCGGCGTGTCGACTTGCCAGTCCGCCAACTCAGATTCGTCGCATGCCCCGCTCAAAGTCGAAGGCTGGGGTTGAGCAATTCCGGGTCGCCCACAATGTGATACGCACCGGCCATTTATTGACATGGCGGCGTCCGACCGCGAATCTTGAGGAGTGCGGAACACCGTCCTCGTAGTTAGCCAGCGTGTCGGCTGAGTAGTTACTCACACCGACACGCTCCCTCGCCTGCGCCCAGCAGCGGGGGTTTTTTTCTGCACTGAGACGGTCACACAGAACACGACAGAAAGGTAGAGAGATGCCACCGGACACACCGCCCATGCTCACCGGAGCCCAAGCCCTGGTCGAATCCCTCGAGCGCGTCGGCGTGGATGTCATCTTCGGCATCCCCGGTGGCTCGATCCTGCCGGCCTACGACCCGCTCTACGACTCGAAGATCCGGCACATCCTGGTGCGCCACGAGCAGGGCGCCGGGCATGCCGCCGAGGGCTACGCGCACGTCACCGGACGGGTCGGCGTGTGCATGGCGACCTCCGGTCCGGGCGCGACCAACCTGGTGACCGCCATCGGCGACGCCTACATGGACTCGGTGCCGATGGTCGCGATCACCGGCCAGGTGGCCAGCCGCGCGATTGGCACGGACGCCTTCCAGGAGGCCGACATCCGGGGCATCACCTTCCCGATCACCAAGCACAGCTTCCTGATCACCGATCCGACGGACATCCCGCACGCCATCGCCGCGGCCTTCCACCTGGCGGCCACCGGCCGTCCGGGGCCGGTGCTGGTCGACATAGCCAAGGACGCGCTGGCCATGTCCGCGCCGTTCGTGTGGCCCGAGGAGCTCGACCTGCCCGGCTACCACCCGGTGGCCAAGCCGCACGGCAAGCAGATTCGCGAGGCGGCGCGGCTGATCGCTGGGGCCCAGCGTCCGGTGCTGTACGTCGGTGGCGGCGTGAACCGGGCCCGCGCGTGGGCGGAACTGGCCGAACTGGTTGACATCACCGGCATCCCGGTGGTGACCACGCTGATGGCTCGCGGTGCGATCCCGGACAGCCACGAGCTGAACTACGGCATGCCTGGAATGCACGGGACGGTGGCCGCGGTCGGCGCCCTGCAGCGCTCCGACCTGCTGATCACCCTCGGCGCTCGCTTCGACGACCGGGTGACCGGAAAGCTCGACTCGTTCGCGCCCGAGGCCAAGGTCATCCACGCTGACATCGACCCGGCGGAGATCTCGAAGAATCGGCTGGCGGACGTCCCGATCGTCGGCGACCTCGCCGAGGTGATCCGCGAGCTGAACGACACGCTGCGCCAGACCGAGCTGGGCCGTCCGACCGAATGGGTGCGCTACCTGGACGGCCTGCGGGATCGGTACGTCGTCAACGAGTACGAGCCGATCGAGGACGGGCTACTCAGCCCCGAGTACGTGATCCAGCGGATCGGTGCGATCGCCGGTCCGGACGCGACTTTCGCAGCAGGTGTGGGCCAGCACCAGATGTGGGCCGCACACCTGCTACCGCACGAGCGTCCGGGAAAGTTCCTGAACTCCGGCGGCGCGGGCACCATGGGCTACTGCGTGCCGGCGGCGATGGGCGCCAAGGTCGGCCGTCCGGACGACGTGGTGTGGGGCATCGACGGTGACGGCTGCTTCCAGATGACCAACCAGGAACTGGTGACCTGCGCCCTGGAAGGCATTCCGATCAAGATCGCGGTGCTGAACAACCGCAGCCTCGGCATGGTGCGGCAGTGGCAGACCCTGTTCTACAAGGAGCGCTACTCGAACACGAACCTGCAGAGCCATCGGGTGCCCGACTTCCCGAAGCTGGCCGAGGCCATGGGCGCGGTCGGCCTGCGCGCCGAGACCCCCGAAGAGGTCGAAGAGGTGATCAAGCAGGCGATGGCGATCAACGACCGTCCGGTCGTGGTCGAATTCGTGGTGCACAAGGACGCGATGGTCTGGCCGATGGTCGCAGCCGGCACCAGCAATGACGACATCAAGATCGCTCGGGACCTCGCGCCCGATTGGGAAGGGGGAGAGGACCTGTGAACACGCACACTCTGAGCGTCCTGGTGGAGAACAAGCCGGGTGTCCTCGCACGCATCGCCGGCCTCTTCGCTCGGCGGGGCTACAACATCGAGTCGCTCGCGGTCGGCCCGACCGAGAACGAGGAGTTCTCCCGGATCACCGTCCAGGTGGCCGTGGACAGCCAGTTGGTGCTGGAGCAGATCGTGAAGCAGCTGAACAAGCTGATCGAGGTGCTCAAGATCGTCGAGCTGGAACCGGCCTCCTCGGTCGCCCGGGAGCTCATGCTCATCAAGGTGAAGGCTGACCCGGCCACCCGCAGCCAGATCATCGAGATCGTGCAGCTCTTCCGCGCCAAGACCGTGGACGTCCACAACGACTCCATGACCATCGAGGCGACGGGTTCGCCTGACAAACTGGGTGCCCTGTTGGAGATGCTGAAGCCGTATGGCGTCCGCGAACTGGTGCAGTCCGGCCTGGTCGCGCTTGGCCGGGGCAGCCGCTCCCTCAGTGACCGTGCCAAGATCGACAAGACTCGTCCGGCCGTCCGGCTGGCCAACTAGTAAGGAACGAAGCGAATAATGGCAGAGATGTTCTACGACGCAGACGCCGACCTCTCGATCATCGCCGGACGCAACGTCGCGGTCATCGGGTACGGCAGCCAGGGCCACGCGCATGCGTTGAGCCTGCGGGATTCGGGTGTGGATGTGCGGGTCGGCCTGCGGGAGGGCTCGAAGAGCTGGGCGAAGGCCGAGGCCGAGGGCCTGCGGGTGGTTACCCCGGCGCAGGCGGCCGAAGAGGCCGACCTGATCATGATCCTGGCTCCCGACCAGGTGCAGCGACACCTTTACAAGGAGGCGATCGAGCCGAACCTGGTGCCGGGCGACGCACTGTTCTTCGCGCACGGCTTCAACATCCGGTTCGGCTACATCACCCCGCCCGAAGGCGTGGACGTGTGCATGGTCGCCCCCAAGGGCCCCGGCCACCTGGTGCGCCGCGAGTACTCCGAGGGCCGTGGCGTCCCGGTGATCGTCGCGGTGGAGAAGGACGAGAGCGGCAACGCCTGGCCGTTGGCGCTCGCCTACGCCAAGGCGATCGGCGGACTGCGTGCGGGCGGCATCAAGACCACCTTCACCGAGGAGACCGAGACCGACCTGTTCGGTGAGCAGGCCGTGCTCTGCGGTGGCATGTCCGCCCTG
>JAKOQD010000038.1 GCA_029778515.1 Actinomycetes bacterium | reverse complement strand
GCGGGTTTTCGTCCACGTTCACCTTCGCCACGACGATCTCCTCGTGCTCGCCGGCGAGCTCCTCGAGGATGGGGGCGACCATGCGGCACGGACCGCACCACTCGGCCCAGAAGTCCACGACGACGGGCTTGTCGCTGAGCAGGACGTCGTCGGCGAAGCTGGCATCGGTAACGGTCTTGGTGGCGCCCATGGTTCTCCTTGAAGTAGGTACGGTTGCAGGTTACTGCCCGGTTGTGACGCGGGAAGGTCAATCCAGATCGGCGAGGTAGGACTGCGCGTCCAGCGCTGCCGCGCAGCCACTACCAGCGGCGGTGATCGCCTGCCGATACGTGTGGTCGACGAGGTCACCGGCGGCGAACACGCCCTCGACGTTGGTGCGGGTGCTGCTGTCCTGGACCAGAACGTAGCCCTCGTCGTCGAGGTCGATCTGACCCTTGACCAGCTCCGAGCGGGGATCGTGGCCGATCGCCACGAACACGCCGGTGACCTCCAGCGTCGAGTCGGCGCCGCTCACCCGGTTGTGCAACTGGATCCCGGTGACCTTGTCCTCGCCGAGCACGTCGGTGACTACGCTGTTCCACACCACGTCGATCTTCGGGTTCGCCAGCGCCCGGTCGGCCATGATCGGGCTGGCCCGGAATGCATCCCGGCGATGGATGATGGTCACCTTCTCGGCGAAGCGGGTCAGGAACGTGGCTTCCTCCATCGCGGAGTCACCACCGCCGACGACAACGATGTGCTGATTGCGGAAGAAGAAGCCGTCGCAGGTTGCACACCAGGAGACACCGTGGCCGGACAGCCGCTTCTCGTTAGGCACACCCAGTTCGCGGTAGCCCGACCCCATGGCCAGGATCACGGCCTTGGCCCGGTAGACGTTCCCGGCGTCGTCCGTAACCGTCTTGATGTCCCCAGACAGCTGCATGTCGGCAGCATCTTGAGTCACGATCCGGGCACCGAAGCGCTCGGCCTGGCCACGCATGTTCGTCATGAGCTCGGGGCCCATGATCCCCTCGGGGAAGCCCGGGAAGTTCTCCACCTCGGTGGTGTTCATCAGCGCGCCGCCGGCGGTCACCGCGCCCTCGATCAGCACCGGGTTCAGCTCCGCCCGGGCGGCATAGATCGCAGCGGTATATCCGGCGGGTCCGGATCCCACAATGACCAGCTGCTCGACGTCGCTCACGGTGCTCCTCAGGCTTGACTGACTGGCTTAACGCCGACGTGGCCGGCGGGTATTCCCCAAGGATAGGCGCGTGGGGATCGCGGCAGGAGTGGCGCCGCGTTTCTCAACGATGTTGCCCACCAAACGGAATCGCCGGGGTGGTCTGCTTGGCCCGGCCGATCGGTGAGCATTCCGGGCATCCGTGAGCCCCGCGGGCGGGTTTTTGGCGACCGGCATGCTCACAGATGCCCAACTTGCTCACGGATTCCTGCACCCTGTCGCGCAGATACGGCTCAGCTGTCGACGTCGACCAGGATGTGACGCATGACCACGGTCTGGGAGGTTCCGCAATCCGGTGCCACGACCCAGACCTCTTCGTACTGAGCGTTGCCGACATACCTGGTGACCAGCACGACGGCATTGGCCTCGCCGTAGGTGCCGGCGTCGGCGGACATTACCGGCCCGTACCCCTTGATCGCATTCATGCACGCCGTGATCCCGGCAGTCGAGTCGGCGAACGTGGCCGTGGGGGTCGAACTGCCCTCGTTGCCCATCCGTGAGCGCAACTGCTCGGCGAAGCCGGCGGGTTCGAAGACAGCGCCAGCGCGTATGACGGGAGTCTGGGCGACCGGGGTCGGGGACGAGCTCGTGCTCACACCCACCAGCGAGACGAAGGCCACGGCGGCGGCCGCAGCCACCAGCCAGTTGAGACGGCTGCGGTGACTACGGGTGATCGGAATGACCGTGCGCTCCTCGGCCAGCCGAGCCTCGATGGCCGCGGTTACCGACGCCGGCATGGGCGGGTGCGGCAGGCGGGCCAGGCGCGCACGCACCTCGACCTCATCGCTCATGACCCACCTCCTTGTCGCGGTGGTAGGACGGAGCCGCCGCCATCAGGGTTCCGCACCTCGAGCAACCGTGCCGCCAGCCGTGCCCGGCCGCGCGAGCACCTGCTCTTCACAGTGCCAGGCGCGCAGTCCAGAATCTGGGCCGTCTCGTCCACCGAGTAGCCCTCGACGTCGACCAGCACGATCGCGGCCCGCTGATCGTCGGGCAGGGTGGCCAGCGCCCGCTCCAGCTCGATCTGCAGTTCCCGGTTCGCCACGTCGTCCCGGTCGTACTCCCGTTCGTGCAGCGACTCGATCCAGGTGGTCGTGGGCCGCGACTTGCGCCGGCGGTGCTGGTCCAGGCAGGCGTTCACCACGATCCGGTGCAGCCACGTTGTCACTGCAGCGTCACCCCGGAACGAGCCGGCGCGCCGGAACGCCGCGATCATGGCCTCCTGCAGCGCGTCCGCGGCATCCTCCGGACTGCCCGACGTGCGCAGCGCCACCGCCCACAGCCGGTCCCGGTGCCGGGTGAACAGTTCGCCGAAGGCGTCGGCGTCACCCGCGACGTGGGCAGCCAGCAGTTCCGCGTCGGTGGCCGTCATCCGCTGCGGACCACGACCGAGCGCACGCCACCGCGGTAGCCGCCGTCCACCCAGGGCAGCCGGGTGAACCACACGACGACGTAGCGGGCGGTGATGGGCATCGGAGAACGCAGCAGGATGCGGGAACCAGCCCCGGTGACGGCGGCGAACACCCGGTAGCGCGAGGGGTCACTGGAGCGGCTGTTCGCCGCGAGCACCTGCAGGTTGCTGTTGGCGCCCACCAGTTTGAGGTCCACCGAGCGGATCGGCCGGGGCGCCCCGAGATCGACCCGCAGCCCCACCCCCGGCTTGCCGGCCATGAACGGGTCGTCGTAGGTGACTGTCGTCCACGCGGTCAGGGGATCGTGGTCCATGGCGTAGCGGCGCTGCTCGTGGTTCTCACCGTCCACGCCGTAGGGGTCGAAGTCCTGCACCCGCACGACCGGCAGTCGCCGTTCGTCGGGGGAGACCGTGGTCACGAGCGCGGCTACACCTTGCGCGCGGGTCTGGGCTGTCACCGGGTCCCCGGACCGGTTGGCCGCATCCGCCAGGCTCATGACCAATGCGCCGCCGACCATGGCCGTCACCAGCGCGGCGGCCACGATTCGCTGGCGCGGCGAGGACAGCGGCCGAGGCCGCGGTGGGTTCCACAACTGTCCGGAGACCTCATGCAGGTCGTCGGCGACCTCTGCGGCACTGCCATACGTGCCCCGCCAGCAACCCTCGACGATCCGGGTCAGGCGCTCGGGAACGTCGGCCACGCAGTCGGTGATCGGCACCGGTTCGCCGGCGGCCGTCTGAGCAGCGATCGGCAGTCCGGTCCGCACCCCGAAGGGCCAGCGGGCGGTCAAGCACGCGTACAGCAGTGAACCGAGGCCGTGCACGTCCGCGGCAACGGGGTCGAGGTCGGGCGTCACGCCGTACAGGCCGGCGTCCACACCATGACCACGCAACCTCACGGCGCCGTCGGGCAGCAGCAGCACGTTGGCCGGTCGCAGGTGCCCGTGCGTCACCCCTTGTGCGTGAGCGCTGGCGATCGCCGCCGCGACCTGAGACATCACCACGGTTGCGCCGTGCGCCGTCATCGGCTCCTGCAGGACCTCCGGTAGCGCCAGCCCTGGGATCCACTCGGTGATGATCACCAGCTCGTCGTCCGGCTCCGGGCCGATGACGTCAAGGACGTTGATGAAGCGGCGGTCGGTGATGCGGGCGGCTGCCACAGCACCGGCGTACAAAGCATCGAAGCGGGGGGCGCGATGGTTGACGATGCGCAGACCGACAGTGCGGCGCAAGCGGTTGTCGTACGCCTGCCAGAGTTGCGAATCCGACAAATGGGACACAAGGTCGGTCAGTTCGTAGCGAGCGCGCCAGGGCCGTGCGGCCTCACTCCCCACGCCCCAAGAGTAGAGCGCCGACCGCACGCCACGCCCATGTGGGCGCGCTACGCGCCGCGCCGGTTGCGCAAGCCGGGGATGCGGCCGGCCACCAGCGCTC
>JAKOQD010000239.1 GCA_029778515.1 Actinomycetes bacterium | reverse complement strand
AGCCAGCGCCACGCAGGTGTCTCCGTCATGGCCAGACCCTACTTCCAAAGGTGTGGGCGCAATTCAACTCCGGCGACTCGCCCACGGCCGCGAACGATAAAAAGCCTTTGATCCGCGGCCGCCGCCCCACCTCGCATCGACAGGCTGGCGCTTACTCGGTCGCCGAGCACTACCGATGTCGTGACCATCACCACCGGTCCGGCAAAGGCGGTGATCGACGCGCTCCCGCGGGGGGAGCATCGCCGGCCCGCTGCGCGGGGCACTCGGGGGGATGCCCCGCGCAGCCGGTCTGGCTAGGCTGATCGCGATGTCTGTCCCAGCCGAAATCTTACCGATCAACGTCCGACCGGAGCCCTTCAGCGTCTACACCACTCCTGAATTCTGGAACGACCCTCACCTGTCGGCGCAGCTGTTGCAAGCCCACCTTGACCCGGATTCGGGCCCTGCCTCGCGTCCGCACGCGTTCATCGAGCGGTCCGTGGAATGGCTGCTCCAAGCACTCGGGCTGCGTCCGGGCAGCCGGGTGCTCGACTTGGGCTGCGGCCCGGGCCTGTACGCGAACCGCCTGGCTGGGCATGGGATGCAGGTGACCGGTATCGACGTATCCCGTAGTTCATTGACGTACGCCCGGACGGGGGCGCAGCAGTCTGGCCCGGCGGCGGAGTTCATCGAAGGCAACTACCTTGAGGCCGACCTGGGATCCGGGTACGACGCCGCTCTGCTGATCTATGCGGACGTCTGCGCGCTGAGCTTCGAACAGCGAAGGTCCTTCCTGCAGCGGGTGCTGTCGGCGCTGCTCCCGGGTGGACTGTTCGCCTTCGACGTGACGGCCGCGCCACGCTTCACCCACTACCACGAAGGCATCGAACTGCTGCCGGCCGACGGCTTCTGGGCGGCTGGCCCGCACGTCGCGACCCGGGCCACCTGGACCTACCCCGAGCTGCGCCTGGTGCTGGAGCGCTACGTGATCCAGACGCCGACGAAGGTGCGCGAGTTCTGGAACTGGACGCACTGCCTGACCGCATTTGAAGTGGAGGCCGAACTGGCGTCCGCTGGTTTCGCCGATTTCCGGCGGTTCGGCGACGTCGCCGGCGCCGACTACGACCCGGGCGCCGACACCTTCGCGCTGATTGCCCGCCGCCCAGGCTGAGCGGCACCCGGACCGGTCACGCAGCAGGCGGACGCAGCGCTTCGCGCGCCATCGTCCCGCCGACGAACAGCAGGAAGCCGGCGAACAGCCAGGCAGCCGGTTGCGGCGGAATCGCGTGCGCCACCCAGACACCCAGCGGGCTGGAGACCACGGCGGCTGCACCGATCATCAGGCCCAGCCGGACGTCCACGAACTGCTTGCGCAGGTTCGCCACCAACCCGGACGCGACCCCCGGCAGCATCATGACCAGCGAAGCGCCCTTCGCGCTCAGGTCACCGATGCCGAACCAGACCATCAGCACCGGCACCACCACGCCGCCGCCACCGACCCCGAGCAGCGCGGACAGCACGCCGGCGCCCAGGCCGAGCACCACGAGCCCGATACCGCGCCAAACATCGATCGGCAGGTCGGCGCCGCGTTCGGGAACGAGGGACAGCAACTGCACGATCATCACCACCACAAAGCCGACGAAGATCCATTGCGCAGCGCGGCGACTGATCCGTCCGAGCAGCCAGACTCCGGCCTGGGCGCCGACGATCGCACCAACCGCGAGCAGCCCACCGACCGCGAGGTTGACCGAGCCGGTCGCAGCGTAGGAAACCAGCGAAGCCGTGACCGCAGGCACGATCGCCAGCAGCGAAGTGCCGACCGCTCGCCGGTGGTCGAGCCCGAGCAGCACCGCCAACGCCGGCACCACGATCAGGCCACCGCCAACCCCGAACAGCCCGGAGAAGAAGCCGGACGCGAGCCCGATTCCGATTGCGATCAGAACTAGCTGATTGCCGGACGGCACCTGGCGGCCCGCCGCGACGCGCTCCCCCGGCTCTGGATCCGAGGTCACAGCACCGCGCCAGGGCGGTAGGCCGCACCCTCGGGGAAGCGGACGGCCAGCTCGCCCACCCGGGCGGCGATCGTGTCCACCTGGTCACGGGCCGAGCCGGTCAGCTCCAGCGGATCGACCACGACCGCGTCCAGCTGCTCGCGGGTCAGGCCGAGGCGCGCATCCGCGGCCAGCCGGTCGTAGAGATCGTTCGTGGCCGCTCCCGCGCGCATGGCCAGCGCGACCGCCACGGCATGCTCCTTGATCACCTCGTGCGCGGTTTCGCGTCCGACCCCTGCCCGAACCGCAGCCATCAGGATCTTCGTCGTGGTCAGGAATGGCAGGAAGCGCTGCAGTTCGGCCTCTACCACCGCCGGGAAGGCGCCGAACTCGACGAGCACCGTGAGGAAGGTCTCGAACATGCCGTCGAGCGCGTAGCACGCGTCCGGCAAGGCAACCCGGCGGACGACCGAGCAGGACACGTCCCCTTCGTTCCACTGGTTCCCGGCCAGCTCACCGGCCATGGACGCGTAGCCGCGCAGCACCACCGCGAGCCCATTGACCCGCTCGCACGACCGGGTGTTCATCTTGTGCGGCATGGCGGACGAGCCCACCTGGCCCTCGGCGAAGCCCTCGGTCACCAGCTCCTGCCCGGCCATCAGCCGGATAGTCGTCGCCAGGCTGGACGGACCAGCGGCCACCTGCACCAGCGCGGTCAGCACGTCGTAGTCGAGCGAGCGCGGATAGACCTGCCCGGTCGCGGTGAACACGCGCGCGAACCCCAGGTGCTCAGCGACCCTCCGCTCCAGCTCGGCCAGTCGGACGGCGTCCCCGTCCAGCAGGTCGAGCATGTCCTGGCCGGTGCCCATCGGACCCTTGATGCCGCGCGCGGGGTAGCGGCCGATCAACTCGTCGACTCGGTCGAAGGCCACCAGCAATTCGTCAGCAGCGGACGCGAACCGCTTGCCCAGCGTGGTGGTCTGCGCAGCCACATTGTGCGACCGGCCAGCCATCGGCAGGTCGCGGTACTGCACCGCCAACCGGGCCAGATTCACCAGCACCGTGACAATACGCTCGCGGATCAGCTCCAACGACGACAGCAACTGCCGCTGTTCGATGTTCTCGGTGAGGTCACGGCTGGTCATGCCCTTGTGGACATGTTCGTGCCCAGCGAGCGCATTGAAGTCCTCGATCCGCGCCTTCACATCGTGCCGAGTGACCCGCTCACGGGCGTTGATGCTGGCCAGGTCCACCTGGTCGAGCACGCGCTCATACGCCGCGATCACCGCGTCCGGATCGTCACCACCGAAGTCCACGCCAAGCTCGGCCTGGGCCCGAAGCACCGCGACCCAGAGCTTCCGCTCGGCAATGATCTTCGCCTCCGGCGACCAGATCTCCTGCATGGCGGTGGACGCGTACCGCGTCCCGAGAACGTTGGGGATCATGCGTCACTCCCTGAGCCTGTTGACGAGCCGGCGTCCTGAACGGAAAAGGGACTGTCCCCTTTTCGTTCAGCATCGGCGGCCGCCGCAGCGATGTCGGTGCGATGGAAGCCACCCGGCAAAGTGATCTGGGCCACCTTGGCGTAGGCAGCTTCCCGGGCTTCAGCCAGGGTGTCGCCCGTGCCCACCACGGTCAGGACGCGACCGCCCGCGCTCACCAGTTGGCCGGACGGGTCCTGCGCGGTCCCGGCATGAAAGACGCCACCGAGTTCAGCACCAGCGATCGGGTCGCCCTTGCGCGGTGCGTCCGGATAGCCGGCCGCTGCGATCACCACACCCACCGCGGCGCCGCTGCCCCACTCCAGGCTGCGGCCAGCCAGGTCACCCGTGGCCGCTGCGTACAGCAACTCCCCCAGCGGTGACTTCAGCCGGGTGAGCAGCGGCTGGGTCTCCGGATCGCCGAAGCGGGCGTTGAACTCAACCACCCGCAGCCCGCGCGAAGTCAGCGCGAGACCGGCGTACACCAAACCGATGAACGGCGTCCCCCGCCGGCGAAGCTCGTCCACGGTCGGTTGGATGACCGTCCGCACCACCTCGTCCACCAGCCCGGACGGAGCCCACGGCAGCGGCGTGTAGGCACCCATCCCGCCGGTGTTGGGGCCGGCATCACCATCTCCGACCCGCTTGAAGTCCTGCGCCGGCTCGAACGGCACCACGTTCGTTCCGTCGCTAAGCGCGAACAGGCTGACCTCTGGGCCGTCCAGGTACTCCTCGATGATCACCCGCCGGCAACTCGCGGCGTGCCGGATCGCGGCGTCCCGATCGTCGGTGACCAGAACCCCCTTGCCAGCCGCCAGTCCGTCGTCCTTGACCACGTACGGCGGGCCGAACTCGTCCAGCGCGTCGACCACCTCGCCCATATCGAGACACAGCCGCGCGTCCGCGGTCGGGACGCCGGCCGCCTCCATGATCTCCTTGGCGAACGCCTTGCTGCCTTCCAGCCGAGCCGCCTCGGCGGACGGGCCGAAGACCGCTATCCCGCGCGCCCGGACGGCATCCGCCACCCCGACCACCAGCGGCGCCTCAGGGCCGACCACGACGAGCGTTGCACCCAGTTCGACGGCGAGCGCGGCGACGGCATCCCCGTCCAGAGCATCCACCGGGTGGTTCGTCCCGACCAGCGCAGTACCCGGGTTGCCGGGCGCGACGTGGACCGCACCCACCGAGGGGTCACGGCTCAACGACCACGCCAAGGCGTGCTCGCGGCCACCGGATCCAATCACCAGAACGGTCTGCGTCACCCCGCGATCCTATCGGCGGGCTGATGTCAGACCCGGCGGCGTTCGCGGGAGGTACGATTCCAGGACTTTACCGGCAAGACTCTTTACAGTTATGTTCAGCGCATGCCTGCCAGTCCGGTGCCACGAAACCTCGCCCAGATCGCGGACATGCTGGCGAATTACGGGACGATAGCCGCCGAGCATCGTTTCGACGAAGGGTGACATGAGCATCGACACCGGCACGCCCACCTGGCTGCGCACCTACAACGACCGCGCCGCCTTCCGTCTCCTCCTTGAGCACGGGCCGCTGAGTCGCTCCATGCTCGGCAAGCTCTCCGGGATGTCGAAGCCGACGGCCGGCCAGATGATCACCCGTCTGGAGCGGCTGGGCCTGATCTCGCCGGTGGGCGAGGTGACCGGCGCCCGTGGACCGAAAGCGACCGCGTACGGCGCCCGCGCCGACTCCATGACCGGAGTGGCGGTCAGCATCCTCGCCGACCGGATCGAAGCAGTGCTGGTGGACCCGACCGACGCCGGGCATCCGATTGCGGACCTGTCGATCGAGGGCGTGGAGCGCTCACCGGTCACTGACGTCACCCGAGCCGTGGACGCGGCCTGCGCCACCGCAGGAGTCGACCGGGCGTCGGTGAGTGTGGTTGCCGTCGGGGTCCAGGCCGCGGTGGACGCCGACACCGACCGGCTCACCTTCACCGACACCCTGCCTGGATGGCCGGAGCGCGGCGCCCGCGCCCTGATCGAGGCCGGCACCGGCCTGACGACCACGGTCGAGAACGACGTGAACCTCGCCGCCATGGCCGAACGGGCGATCACCGACGAAGCCGACTTCGTGTTCCTGTGGCTCGGCTCCGGTCTCGGCACGGGCATCAACGTGGACGGAGTCGTCCGTCGCGGCGCGTCCGGGAGCGCAGGCGAGATCGGCTACCTCGAAGTCCCCCGGTCGGCAATCGCACTCGACCCGGCCGCCGAAACCTTCACCGACCTGCTCGGCGGACCGGCGATCGCCAGGCTGCTGGGCCACCCGGCCGCCGATTTCACCGCCGCCCTGAAGGAACTCCCGCAGAACGAGCCGGTGCTCGCGGAGCTCGCGGTTCGGGTGGTGATGCTGGTTGATGTCATCACCGCTGTTCTCGACCCGGCCTGTGTGGTGCTCGGCGGGCCGACCGGGCTGGCCGGTGGCGATCGGCTCGCCGAACTGGTGCAGGCCCGCGTCCGGGCAAGCCGCGCGGGCGACGAACCCGTCCTCCAGGGCGCCCGGCAACTGCTCGTAGCCAACATCAGGGAACGACTGGAGGCGGCCATCGCCGCCTCCTGATTTCACCCACCGTCATCCCGCGACTCACCCACCGTCATCCCGCGACTCACCCACCGTCATCCCGGCGAAGGCCGGAATCGCCAAAGGAGAATCATGAAGCTCGCCATCGTCGGCGGAGGTTCGACCTACACCCCGGAACTCATCGACGGGTTCGCCCGCTACGCCGACGTACTGCCGTTGAGCGAGATCTATCTCGTTGATCCGGACGCACACCGACTGGAGCTGGTCACCGGCATGGCACAGCGAATGCTCGCGCGTGCGGGCAATCCGGCGAAAGTGGTGGGTACGGCCAACCTGGCCGAGGGTGTCGAGGGCGCGGACGCGGTGCTGGTCCAGCTGCGGATCGGTGGTCAGGCGGCCCGCAAAGCCGACGAGACCTGGCCACACGAGGTGCACTGCATCGGCCAGGAGACCACGGGGCCGGGCGGCTTCGCAAAGGCACTGCGGACGGTGCCGGTGATGCTGCAGATCGCCGAAGTGGTCGCCGAGCGGGCCAAGCCGGACGCCTGGCTGATCGACTTCACCAATCCGGTGGGTATCGTCACCCGGGCACTGCTGCAGGCCGGCCATCGGGCGGTCGGCCTGTGCAATGTGGCCATCGGTTTCCAGCGCCGGTTCGCCGCGGTGCTCGGCGTCCAGCACGATCAGGTGAGCCTTGGTCACGTCGGGCTGAATCACCTCACCTGGGAGCGCAGCGTGACCGTCGACGGCGTCGACCGGCTGCCGGAAATGCTCGGCGGCGGCCTGGCAGAGATCGCCGAAGAGGTGGAATTGCCGCCGGCGCTGCTCGCCCAGCTGGGCGTCGTGCCTTCCTACTACCTGCGCTACTACTACGCCCATGACGAGGTGCTCGCCGAGCAGCTCGCCGCACCCACGCGCGCCGAGGCCGTCCAAGCAATCGAGGACGAACTGCTGAAGCTGTACGCGGACCCGTCCGTGGACACCAAGCCCGAGTCGCTGGAGAAGCGCGGCGGGGCCTTCTACTCCGAAGCCGCGGTGGAACTCCTGGCGGCGATGCGCGGCGCAGCCGGTCCGTCCCGGGTGGTCAACGTGCGCAACGACGGACTGCTGCCTTTCCTGCCTGCGGACCATGTGGTCGAGGTGCCGGCACAGTTCCGGGACGGACGCTTCGTCGCCGACCCGGTCGCCCCGCTGCCCGACGACGTCGCCGGCCTGATCGCCGCGGTCGCCGGCTACGAGCGGCTGGCGCTGGACGCGGCCGTCCATGGCGGCCGGGATCGAGTGCTGCGGGCCATGCGGGCGCATCCGCTGGTGCTGCAGCACGACCGCGCCGAGCGGCTGACCGACCTGCTGATGGCCGAAAACGCACGGTACCTACCGTGGGCGTGAATGAGGTCGTCGTCGCGGTCGACGGCGGCGGCACCAAGGCGGACGCGGTTGCGTTCGACCTGACCGGCCGGCTGGTGGCCAGCAGTCGCGGCCCGGGTGGCAACCCGCAGTCCGACGGAGTCGCGGCGTCCCTGGCGATGGTGGACGGCCTCATTCGCGAAGTCGCCGGTTCTGCGCGGGTGCTACGGGCCGGGCTGTACCTCTCTGGGCTCGACCTGCCGCAGGAGGTGACCGCCTACCGCGAGGCGGCCGCGAACTCGCCCTGGGCCGCGTCCGGGCTGGACGTGGACAACGACCTGTTCGCGCTGCTGCGTGCCGGCACCGAAGAGCCGGACGCGGTCGCGGTGGTCTGTGGGACGGGGATCAACGCCGTCGGCATCCGTGCGGACGGCGCCACGGCCCGTTTCCTCGCGCTCGGCCCGATCTCCGGCGATTGGGGCGGCGGCCTGGGCCTTGGCCAGGAAGCGCTCTGGTACGCCGCTCGTGACGTCGACGGGCGCGGCCCGCATACCGCGCTGACTACGGCAATCAGTACGCATTTCGGCGTGGACGTGAGTGGCCTGATCACGCAATTCCACCTCGGCGAGCGCAGCCTGAGTGAACTGGCCGAGCTGGCACCGGCGGTGTTTGCGGTGGCCGTGGCCGGGGACGAGGTCGCCGGCTCGCTGGTGGATCGGCAGGCCAAGGAGATCGTCGACCTGGCTCGAGCCGCCCTGACCCGCTTGGAGCTGACCCACTCGGCAGTGCCGATCGTGCTGGGCGGCGGCATCCTCCGCGCCGGCGACGCCCGGCTCCTAGACGGCATCCGCACCGGCCTGGCCGAGGTCGCCCCGACCGTCCGCCTGGTTCACGTCACCAAGCCACCGATCCTAGGCGCCGCGCTGCTCACTCTCGCCCACGCCGGCGCCGACACGGAGACGTTGGCCCGGGCCCAGACCGCCCTTCTCTAGAATCCCGCCAACGATGGCCGAGCTTCGGCGCTACGCAATCGGGCGACCCACGGGTTGACGCACGGGACGCCCAGCGGCTCAAAGTGCTTGAGGTTACGGGTCACGACGACCATTTAGTTCGCTTCCGCGATGGCTGCACCAGGTCGGCCTGCACCCGCAGCAGCCAGAACAGGAAGCGCGCTGGGCTGCGAGTGTCGGGACGGCTCGTCTCGATCGGGTGTAGGCGTCGACGAGGGGCCGGAAATCATGCGTGGCCGACGAACACTACGCCGATCCGCGGCCGCTGTCAGGCAGAGTAATGCCCGATTTTCTGAGCAATCATGTGGAATTTGCTGCGTTCGTGTGGATTTGTGCGTATCTTGGTTCCATGGCCGCCAACGTCGACGCTGAGGACACCCGCCTGCTGCCCCATGAGCGGCACCTGCGCATCCTCGAGCAGGCGCGCAGTCGGTCCCGGGTCGAGGTCGCCTTGCTGGCTGACGAACTCGAAGTCACGTCGGAGACTATCCGACGAGATCTCACCATGCTGGAAAGACAGGGCCTGCTGAGGCGCGTCCATGGCGGGGCGGTACGCATAGAGCGGCTGGGGTACGAGCCGTCGGTGAACGCCCGCAGAGAGCATCGAGTGGCCGAGAAGTCGCGGATCGGCCGCGCTGCGCGTGACCTGCTGCCTGATGGCGGCTCGATCCTGGTCGACAGTGGGACGACGACGCTCGAACTGGTGCGGAACCTGCCGTCCGATCTGCCGCTGACCGTGGTCACGAATTCCCTGCAGGCCGCCGTGGTCCTCGGCGACTACCCACGGGTCGAGCTGCTGCTGCTCGGTGGCCACGTCCGCGAGCTCACCGGAGCCGCGGTTGGCACCTGGACGACGGGAGCGCTGGCCCACCTGCGTGTCGACGTCGCCTTCATGGGGACGAACGGCGTGACCCCTGAGCTCGGCCTGACCACTCCCGACCAGGCCGAGGCCGAGGTGAAGCGGGCGATGGTCAAGGCCGCCAACCGGGTGGTCTGCCTCGCCGACCACACCAAGGTCGGTCTCACCCAGCTGTGCCGTTTCGCCGGCCTGGACGAAGTCGACGTGATCGTAACCGACCGCGGCCTGGAGGCCGGGCTCGCCGAAGAACTCACCACAGCCGGACCGGAGGTGATCCGCGCATGATCGTCACGCTGACCCCCAACCCAAGCGTCGACCGCACCATTTCCGTGGCCACGCTCGAGCGTGGTGCGGTGATGCGCGCGACCGCGTCCCGGGAAGATCCCGGCGGCAAGGGCCTGAACGTGAGCCGCGCGCTCGCGCTCAACGGCACCGTGACCGCAGCCGTACTGCCGGTCGGAGGCGCGTACGGACGGATGCTGCTCGCGCTGCTCGAATCCGGCGACGTGGACGTACGTCCGGTGCCGATCGGGGCAGCAATCCGTGCCAACGTGGCGATCGTGGAGCCGGACGGGACCACGACGAAGCTCAACGAGCAGGGTCCACAGCTGCACCCCGCCGAGCTGGCCGCGCTCCGGCAGGCAGTGCTGGACGCGGCCGCCGGAGCCAGCTGGGTGGTGGGTTGCGGCTCGCTGCCGCCCGGTGTCGACGACAGTTTCTACGCCGAGTTGGTCGGGCTGTGCCACGCCAACGGCGTCCGCGTGGCCGTGGATTCGTCCGGTCCGTCGATGGCTGCTGCGCTAGCGGCGGCCCCAGACCTGATCAAACCGAACCGGATCGAGCTGGCCGAGGCCGTCGGCCGCGACCTGGACACCGTCGGCGCAGTGGTGGACGCGAGCCGCGAGCTGGTCGCCAGCGGCGTCGGGACGGTCGTGGTGAGCCTCGGCCGCGACGGCGCGCTGCTGATCGACGCCGAGCGGGTGGTGCACGCCGTGGCGAGCATCAATCACCCGCTTTCGACCGTGGGCGCCGGCGATTCACTGCTGGCCGGCTACCTGCACGCCGTGGACGCGGGCGCCGACCCGGTCGCGGCACTGCGGACGGCGGTCGCTTTCGGCGCAGCCGCAGTGATGCTGCCCGGCAGCAAGATGCCCGGCCCCGAGAAGGTCGCCGCCATCGCCGTGACCGTCGATGAGAGTCCCGACTTCTCCCGTCCGCTGAACGACTGATCCCGGCGGCGACGGCTGCCTCAGTCTCGTCGCGCGATCGGCCTCGAGGCGGACGCTTCCTCGCCGTCAGCGCGCGAAACCGTCCACCTTGCTGCTGGGTCGTCGACCAGAACACAAAGTGGGCAGTAATCGCCGAAGTCGACGATTACTGCCCACTTTGCGGACAACCGGGAGGATCAGGGCTCGACAGTCACCTTGATCGCCTGACCCTTGGCAACGATGTCGAACGCCTCCAGCGCACGCTCCAGCGGCAGGTGGACCGTGATCAGGTCCTTCACCGGCACCAGTCCGGACGCGATGTACTCCAGCGCCTTCTTGTTGTGCTCGGGCGCCGAGCCGTTCGCCCCGTGGATGTGCAGCTGGCGGTAGTGCACCAGGTTCGAGTCACAGGTGATGGTCGGGTTGGTCTTCGGCAGGCCGCCGAAGAACGAGATCCGGCCGTTGCGGGCGGCCATCGCGATGGCCTGCTCCTGGGTGATGTTGGCCGCGGTAGCGGTGATGATCACGTCCGCGCCCCGGCCCTCGGTGAGGCGCATGACCTCGGCCACCACATCCACCTTGGAGGCGTCGATCACCTCGTCGGGCTGCACCGCGTCCGCTGACATCGCCAACCGCTCGGCGTTCACGTCCACCAGGAACACCCGTCCGGCCTGGTGCACGCCGCGAGCGATCCGGATGTGGATGCAGCCGATCGGACCGGCACCGAACACCACGACCGTGTCGCCCGGCTCGATGCCGAGCAGCTCCTGGGCGTTGATCGCGCAGGCGAAGGGTTCGGCCGCGGACGCCTCGTCGAAGCCGACGCCTTCGGGGATGCGGTTGAGGCCGTCCACCTTCAGCACCGCGTGCGGCACCACCATGTACTCGGCGAAACCGCCGTCGTACTGGTACCCGATCGAGGTCTGGTTCGCGCAGACCGCCATCCAGCCTTTCTTGCACTCGTAGCACTCGCCACAGGGCACCGCGGCAATCACCTGCGCACGGTCGCCAACCGACCATCCGGTGACGTCGGCGCCAACTTCGGCCACCTCGCCGGCGACCTCGTGCCCCATCACCCGCGGCGGGGTGATGTTCTGGTGGCCGTTGTGGAAGATCTTCACGTCGGTGCCACAGGTCGAGCAGTTGCGTACCCGCAACAGCACCTCGTTGGACGCGATCTGCGGCACGGGCGCGTCCTCGACCCGCACGTCACCAGGCGCATAGAAGCGCAATACCTTCATCAGTTCTCCTCCGGACTCAACAATTCAAGGACTTCCTCAACCGAACTCGTGGTGCGCAGCCGCTCCGCCGCGTCCGGCTCCATCAACACACCGGCCAGGCTGGCCAGGATGCCCAGGTGGTCGTCGCTGGCGGACGCGATCGGGATGCACAGCTTGACCTCATTGCCGTCCCAGTCGATGCCGTCCGGGAACTGCAGGAAGCCCAGCGCGGCGGCGGTGATGTACTGACGCGCCTCGTTGGTGCCGTGCGGAATGGCCACGCCCTCGCCGAGGTAAGTGGACACCTGCTCTTCGCGGGCGAACATGCCGTCGATGTACTCAGGCGTGGCCGCGCCGGCTTCGACCAGCACCTGGCCGCAGAGCCGGATGGCGTCCGCCTTGGTCATGGATGCAAGCCCGAGGCGCACCGAGGCGGGCGCCAGAATCCCCTCATTGGTCAACGAGTTCTCCGATCTTCATGGCGTCCCAGGCCGGGCCGCGTGCGATGGTGCAACATTTCGATCCTTCTCCGACTCCAGTGTCGAGCGCCGTGCAGCTCTGAGCAAGACCATAAAACCACACAAACACAGACGAGTCAATGCAAAACAACATTGTTCGGACGCTTCCAGGCCAGCCCAGACAAGCCACTGGATGCAGCGAGGCCCGCGGAAACCACCGGTTCCGCGGGCCTCTACTACTTGGCCGGCCTCGTCCCAACGGCAGGGACGAGCGCTACGCCGACGCTCAACTGGTCTTCGGCGCCCCGTTCGCCTGCTTGACCATCTCGACTACCTCGTCGTACTTCGGGCTGCCGATGAAGTTGTCGACCGCCACGTGCACCGCGGACGGCGTCTTCTGCTTGGCCCGATCGATCAGATCCTGGTGGGACACGACCACCTCGTAGGAATCGTCGAGATTGGCGATCGCCTTGTTGACCACCTTCACGTCGAAGCCGGCGGCCTGGATCTTCTTGCGCAGCACGGACGCGCCCATCGCCGACGACCCCATCCCTGCATCGCAGGCGAACACGATGGTGTTGATCGGCCGGGTGGCGGCCCCGGTCAGGTAGCCGGCAACGGAGGACTTCTTACCCTTGAGAGCTTCCATTTCGGCGGTGGCTGCGGACAGATCGCCCTCGTCAGCGTCCTTCTTGCCGACCTTGAGCAGCAGCCAGGCGACCACGAAGGTAACGGCGGCCGAGCCGAGGACCGCGGTCAACATGCCCAGGTAGTTGCCGTCCGCAGTCTGGGCGGCCACTGCGATGATCGAACCGGGGGCCGACGGAGCCTTCAGTCCGACGTTGAGGGCGACGTTCAGGAACACACCGGTCATGCCGCCGGCGATCATGGCCAGGATCAGGATCGGCTTCATCAGCACGTACGGGAAGTAGATCTCGTGGATGCCACCGAAGAAGTGGATGATCGCAGCGCCGGGAGCGGACGCCTTGGCCGCACCCTTGCCGAAGAAGGTGTAGGCCATCAGCACACCGAGGCCAGGGCCGGGGTTGGCTTCGAGCAGGAACAGCACCGACTTGCCGGTCTTCGCGGCCATTTCGATACCGAGCGGCGTCAGCACGCCGTGGTTGATCGCGTTGTTAAGGAAGAACACCTTCGCGGGCTCGATGAAGACCGAGGTCAGCGGAAGGAGGCCATTCGCAATCAGGTAACCGACGCCGGCGCTCAGCCAGGCCATGATGGTGAGCATCACCGGCGACAGCAGGAACAGCGAGGCGACCGCCATGACGGCGGCCAGGATGCCGGCGGAGAAGTTGTCGACCAGCATCTCGAATCCGGGCGCGATCTTGCCGTCCCAGATCGAGTCGATCTTCTTCATCAGCCACGCGGTCAGCGGGCCCATGATCATGGCGCCGAGGAACATGGTCGAACCCGGGCGATCACCCAGGAGGGTGGGATCGCTACAGCCGAGGATCACGCCCATTGCAGCGACCGCGCCGACGACGCCACCGCGGGTGTCGTAGACCATCCGGCCGCCGGTGTAGGCGATCAGGCTGGGCAGCAGATAGGTGAGGATCGGTCCCACGAGCGTGGCGATCGCTGCGTTCGGGAACGGCCCCTTCTCAATGAACAGGGCGGTGATGATGCCCCACGCGATGATGGCGGCGATGTTGGGCATGATCATGCCCGACAGGAAGGTACCGAACTTCTGCACCGCCACCCGGGTCGAGCCCGGCTTTGCCGTAACTGCGGTAGTCATCTGACTCCCTCACTCTTTGACGTCGATGGCAATCGGACTCGTTGTGAGACCCGACGCGAGGTTTATACGGGAACAAAACCACACAATCAGGCACACGTCAAGCAAAATCAACACACGCTCACAGGAAAACGGGCACGTTCTCATGCATCCGGAGTAGCCGCTTGGGGAGCTCGGCATCGGTGGATCCAGCCGACCAACCACTCAACGCCGGCGAAACGGACGTTTGCCGCCGAAGATTCCCTGGCAAACGTCCGATTCGCCGGCGTGAAGCTGGACGGGCGCGAGGCGCCTAGAACTTCAGGCTGTAGAGCCAGGCCAGCAGGTAGGTGCGGCTCAGGCCGTCGTCGATCGTGCCGTCCGACAGCTTCTCGGCCGCGACCACAGCCCGGTCGCGGTCCTCGGGGCCGGCCAGGGCTGAGTACATCGCGATGTAGTCGCCGAACTTCTGGTCGGCGACCTCCCCCACCGCCTCGGCCACGTTCGCGCGGATGCGCTCCGGATCCCCGGCTAGGTAGCCCGAACTCGGGCTCATCGGCAGCAGGAGAATGCCGAGCATGGCGGCCGGCTCCGCCGAGAACCAGGTGGCGTAGTCCCGCTTGCCGCCCCAGTTCAGCGCCACGATCTGGTGGCCGAAGCCGGCGAACTCCGTCCCGCTGAGCTCTGGGTTCGTCCAGTAGCGGGTGCTCGCGTCCGCCTCTGCGGACAGCATCCAGGCCGACTCGTCCGCCAACGCCCGATCACCGCTGGCCTGCGCCCAGAGGTTCAGTCCGGCGTAGGCGTTCACGGCCTCCGACACCGACTCCTGGTTGTTGCCGTCGGCGAAGGGCGCCGTCCCCGAAGCCCACGAATGGGACGCGTAGACGTCGAACGCCCGCCGCTGCGGGAAGCTCTCCCCACCCGAACTGGCGATATCGGCCGCCAGCAGGTTCAGCACCGGCCCGTACCTCGACACCGCGGACGCATCCCGCGCCGCCAGCACCCCGGCGGCGTACAGGAAGTAGCCGTAGTGGAAGTGGTGGTCGTTGTACTCGTCGCTGCCGAAGGACGGCGTGAGCCCGATCATCCCCTTGCCAGCCGGGTCGTAGACGAAACACATCGCCTCGCGCTCAGCGCAACCGTTCGGCTCCAGCCAGCGGCTGAGCTGCTCATCGAGGCGGGCCGCCAGCTCGTCGGCGATCGCTTGCTCACCGAGTTGATCGGCCACCATCACCAGCATCGCCGCGCGCTGCAGCGACTTCCCGCCGAAGTAAGAGTCGGCCGGGAAGTCGGGCAGGTCGGCGTCCGCCTGCAACTGCTCGACGAGCTTCGCCTTCTGCTCTGCGGAGATACCGCTCAGGTCGAGGCTGGCCAACGCCGGCGTCCGCGAGGTCGTCCAGGTGAGCGAACTGCCGTCGCAGAGTTCCAATGCTCCGTAGATCGACGGGTAGCTGCCCAGCGCGCACTCGCCCCCGGACGCCTGGTGCGGCATCCGGGCGATCGCCGTCGGCGCCGTCGTCGCGTAGCTCAACGTGGTGGTCACCTCGTCGTCGGCCACTTCGTAGCCAACCGAGGAGCCGGTCACGGTGGCCAGGGCGCGGTCGATCAGTTCGGCCGGCTGACGGCCCTCCGGCACCGGCCACAGCGCCAGCGTGCCCCCCACCGGCACCGCTACCGAGCTGCCGTCGACCCTGAGGTCGCGGCCGGCCAGGGCGTAGCGGGTGCCGTTCAATGTGGCGACGTACAGGCCATTCCCCGCGTCCGCGAACCCCGAGGGGATGGTCAGCTTCGCGGCCTTGGCAGCCGTCCAGGACACGAACGGAGAGCCCTGCGCGATCGTGGCATGACCGATCGCCGCACCTTCGGCGTCACGCTGTTCCACGATCACCACGGACGGGTCGTCGCTGGTCACCACGCTCGTCTTGGCACCGACCGCAACGCTCACCTGGGCAGCGTGCGCACCGAAGATCGTGGTCTCGGTCGGCTTGACCACCGGCAGCCCGAAGGCGAAACCGTCGTCGGTGAGCGCGAACGAGAGTGGCAGCGGGAACACCGGCTGACCAGAGAACACCAGCCCCGAGTACCAGCGGTTGGTGGGTGGGGCGATGCCTTCGGCCAACTTGGCTGCGGGTAACGCCTTCGGCGTGCGCTGCGGCACCGCGGCCAACAGGTCGACGACCTGGGCATCGCCCAGTACGTCGACCGCGGACTTGGCCGAAGTCGTCGGGGCCGAAGTCACCGGGGCCGGACTGCCACCCGTCGGCGGGCCGGTCGTGCACCCGGCCGCCAGGACGGCGGCCATGACCACTGCTGCGGTCCTCATCGCAGCCCCACCTGCTGCAGCAGATCGTTCATCGCGTCCGTCAGCGGCGCCAGCGGACCGGTATCGGCCAACTGCACCACCGCGATCACCGGCGTCCCCGGCTCGGACAGCGGCTGCGGCTTGAGGTTCGCCAACTGGGACGACTTCAGCCGCAGGGTGGTCACGGTCGTATTGGGGCCGGCGGCCGCGGTCGCGTCCGGATCGCTGGAAACCGTCACCTTCTCCACCGACCCGGTGATCACCTGGTCGTTGGGCAGGGTGATGCGAGCCGGGCTGCCCGGCTGCACCCGCGCATAGTCGCGCGGCACCACATGGAAGCTGGCCTCGAGGTAGCGCTCACCGCCGGTGATCGTGGCCAACGGGCTGCTCGCCGGCACCGAGTTGCCCTGCTGGGCGTGGAGCTCGTCCACCGTCCCGGAGATCACGGCGTAGTACGTGAGGGTGCCGCGCTTGGCGTCCACCTTGTAGGCCTCGGTGTCGTCGATCTCCAGACCGTTGGCCATCGCCTCCTTCAACTGCAGGCTCTGGACGGTGAACAACTGCTCGCCCTTGGCGACCGCGTCCCCTTCCTTGACCAGCGCCCTGGTGACCGTGCCGGCGTAGTCGGCGCCGACCGTGTAGGTATCGGCGGCGACCAACGCCAGATGGCTGGTGATCTCGTTCTGCCGGTGGTTGAACACCATCGCCAGGCCGAGCACCAGTGCGATCACGGCGGTCACGCCGCCGAGGAGTCGGAATCGGTTTTCCCAAGTCATGGGGTTGCTCCTTCTGCAGTTGCCAGCCGGACGCGTCGCGGCGACCGCGCCTGCACCCGGGCCGGGTCGGGGGCGAAATGCTCGGCGAACGCGACCACGAGGAAGGCGCCAAGCACCGCGGTGTTGGTCAGGTTCCACGCGGTGGCCAGCGAGAACTGCGCGTTGTTCAGGTCACGCCAGATCGCCACCACAGAAGTCAGGGCGAGGAAGACGAACAGGTAGACCTGCGGACGGATGAAGTTGAACGGGGAGCTCTTGCGCTTGCTGGCTCCGGTGACGTGCCACTGCTGCTCCTTGCCCGAGAAGGCGTTCAGCAGGGCCTGGTGGTAGATCGGGAAGCTCGCCGTCGCCAGCATCAGCACCTCCCAGCGGAAGGAACCGAGGGTGAAGCTCGCCAGCAGGATCTGCATCACGTAGAAGCCCGCGTAAGCGAAGAACCACTCCCACATGCTGGTGCCAAGGGTCACCGGACGCAGGTCGAAGAAGACCTCCAGCGCCGGCACCATCAGCAGGATGCCGGGAGCGATCCCGGTGAGGTAGTGCGTGGCCGTGACCAGGTACATCAGCCGCTGGTCGAGGGTGAGCGCCCGCTTCGGATGCAGCGGGTTGCGGTTGAACAGGATCTCGAAGCCGCCGGTCGCCCAGCGCAGCTGCTGCTTGGTGTAGCCCTCGATGGTCTCCGGGGCGTCGCCGACGGCGAGCACATCCGGGATGTAGACGCTGCGCCAACCGCGCTCGTGCAGCATCAGGGACGTCCACACGTCCTCGGACTTCGAGTCGGTGTAGATGCCGCCGACGTCGTCGATCGCCGTCCGCCGGAAGACCACATTGGTACCCACGCAGAAGGCGGCGTTGAAGTGGTTCCGTCCGGGCTGGACGAAGCGGTAGAAGACGGTCTGCATGTAGCCGGCGCCGCGGGAGACGAAGTTGCGCAGGTTGCCGTAGCTCTGCGGGGTCTGGACGAACGCCACGTCCGCGTCGGCGAAGAACGGCATGGTCTCGTAGAGGAAGTCGTGCAACGGGGCGAAGTCGGCGTCGAAGATGCAGAAGTAGTCGGTCTTCACCTGGCTGAGTGCATGGTTCACGTTGCCGGCCTTGGCGCCACCGCTGCTCAGCCGGCGCAGGTAGCCGACCCGCAACTCGGCGGCCAGGTCGCGGACGTCGTCGCTGCGGCCGTCGTCGAGGATCCAGGTGGAGTGCTCGCCACGCAGGCCGCGGGCCGCGGTGGCGGTGCGGCGGATGACGTCCAGCGGCTCGCCGTAGACGGTGATGAATACCGCGACGGACGCCGGCTGCCCGTTGATGAGCAGCGGGGCGTCGTCCCTGCCGGCTTCGAGCAGGCTGGACTGGGCCGCGTAGTAGGCGTGGTCGCGGGCGCTCTTTGCCCCGGCGAGGATCGTCCACATCGCCAGGAGGGCGTGCGCGATCAGGATCGCCTCGGCGCCGATCACCAGCACGTAGGGCAGGGTGTCGCCGCGATTCGCTGGGTTCAGCAGGAAGATCGCGTACGCGAGGATGCCACCGGTCGCGATGATCGTCAGCAGGATCATCACTGGTGAGTAGGGATTTCGCTTCAGTTCTCGCCTGGT
>JAKOQD010000238.1 GCA_029778515.1 Actinomycetes bacterium | reverse complement strand
GAAGGCATGACGGCGCACCTTCCGATCAGGCCGGGTGGCGTGATGGAGCAGGTGAACCGCCAGTACTTCGGGGGGATCCTGGCTGCTCATGAGGCGGCCATCGCCGCCCGTCGCGCGGAGGCCGCCGCCGGAGACGCTCAGGGCCTCGCGGATGGGGGGCCGGGCTGATGGCAGGCAAGAACATCGCCGCCAGGCCCGCGTCGTGGCGAGTGCTGTATGTCGACTCCGCCGGGCGGAACCGCGTGTCGACGGTGAAATCCCAGGCGGAGGTCGACGCGCTCGTCGGCGAACTCGCGGGCCAAGGAATCACGGTCGGAGTCAAGGCGACTGCGCCCGCCTGGCGGGCACGTTTCGTCGACGATGCCGGCAAGGAGCACGCCAGGCACTTCCCGCGGAAGCGGGACGCCCAGACCTGGCTCGATGCGCAGACGACCGCAACGGTCACCGGGACATATGTCGTGCCCAACGCCGGGAAGGTGACGTTCAAGGAGTACGCAGAGTCGTGGCGGACCTCGCAGGTCTTCCGGCCGTCCACCGCAGCGCTCGTCGAGCTCGCGCTGCGCAAGCGGGTCTACCCCGCCATCGGCGCGAAGGCGCTGAGCGCGATCTCCAAGACGATGATCCAGAAGCTCGTGGCGTCCCTGAACGAGACCTACGCTCCCGCGACTGTCGTCGTGACGTACTCCTACGTGAGCACGGTCCTGAAGGACGCCGTCGAGAATCGCAGGATCGCCCGGACGCCGTGCGTCGGGATCAAGCTCCCCGAGATCGTGAAGAAGCGGGTTGAGCCGAGGACGACCGAGCAGGTCCAGGCGGCGGCCAAGGCAGCGGGTGATCGTCTGCGTGCGGCGGTTCTGCTCGCCGCCGGCACGGGTATGCGCCGCGGTGAGGTCTTCGGCCTCACGGAGGACCGGGTCCTGTTCCTGGAGCGAAAGATCATCGTCGATCGCCAGCTCGTCGGAGTCCGGGACGGCGGCCCCGTATTCGGTCCACCAAAGACGAGGGCAAGTGTCCGGGAGATCCCGCTCCCAACGTCTGTTGCAGAGGCTCTCGCGAAGCACATCGAGCAGTACCCTCCCGGACCACACGGCCTCCTGTTCACGACCTCCCACGGCCACGCGTGGCGCTGGACGACCCTTGGGGAGGTGTGGCGGGCGAAGATGCGCGCCGCGAAGCTCGAGGGCTTCGACTTCCACGAACTGCGGCACTACTACGCGTCCCTGCTGATCCGCTACGGCGAGTCGATCAAGACGGTTCAGGCCAGGCTCGGACACAAGTCGGCCGAGGAAACCTTGAACACGTACTCGCACCTGTGGCCCGACTCCGACGACCGCAGTCGGGACGCCGTCGATGCGGCCCTGCGGGCGGAGTCCGGACAGGACTCCGGGAATTTTCCGGACTCCCTGCGGACTCCCAGCCACACCGGCCAGCATCTGGCCTAGTCAGAGCCAGATTTGGGGACGAGTCGGCCTGTAAGCCGGATTCTGTGACCCCGAAGGGCCGGTGATCATCCATCTGCGACGGCTGTTGCCAACCGCCTTCGCCGTTGCCGGCGTGCGACCTACCCGGACGCCTCGCGCGAGCAGCGCTCGAACAGCGTCCGCGGGTTGCTGCGTCCGAGGACTCGACAACCCTTCTTGGTCTTGCTCCGGGTGGGGTTTACCGAGCCACCCCAGTCACCTGGAGTGCTGGTGGTCTCTTACACCGCCGTTTCACCCTTACCCCGCACCTCGCGGTACGGGGCGGTCTGTTTTCTGTGGCACTTTCCCGCGGGTCACCCCGGGTGGGCGTTACCCACCACCCTGCTCTGTGGAGTCCGGACTTTCCTCTGCTCACGCAGCGATCACCCAACCGACTCGTCCGCCGCAAGGATACCGCCAACGGCCTGTCTGGCTGGCCCGCGCCGACTTGCCCCGCCCAGGTTTCGGGACAAACCTGCCGCGAGTGGCGAGATTCTCGGACTTGGCTGGACCGAAGGCAATCCAGTGGCAGAAATGTCCCGAAGTGAACGGGACCACTGGATCGCCTGGCAGCTAGAGGGCGCTCTGGCGGCGCTCCGAGGGCCCACACCGACCCGGGTGTCGCTGGGCGAGCCCAGATCGGCCTGTGCAGACGCGGACGCTCAGGTGGGCAGCACCCGGAACTCCACCTTTCCCGCCAGCAGGTCGGCGGCGACCAGCGTCGCCGAAATCTGTTCGCCGAGCACCAGTTCCGATCCCCGGATCTTCGCCTCCACCGCCGGGTCGGGCAGCTGCAGGACGCCGTAGTCGTCCTCAGGGTCGACCTCCAGAACGGTTCCGGTGAAAGTGCGGCCCAGGCTGGGCGCCAACACCATCGCTTCGACCAGGTCGACCGTCCCGTGCTCGTACTTCTTGGCGCGCCGTCCCGACTCAGCCATCAGCGGCGGCAGGTCCGGGAGCGCAGCCGCCGTCCATTCCGGCACCGGCCGGCCCGCGCAAATCGCCACGCAGGTTTCGCCGGTGTAGCGGTCGACCAGCCGGCGCAACGGCGCGGTCGCGTGCGCGTAGGGCGCGGCGATCGCGGCATGCTCGGGAAGCTCCGGGACGCTGCCGTTGAACGCCTGGTAGCCGGCGCCACGGAAGAGCAGCGTGCAGGCGTTGAGCATCGCCGCTTCCACGGGCACGGACGCGTCCAGGCTGCGTAGGAACTCGGGATAGGCCATCCCCACCGGCCACTTGATACCGAGGGCGGCCGCCGTTCGCCGCAACTTGGCCAGCGAACTGTCCCGCGCCGGCGGCAACGTGCGCAGAATGCCGACCTTGGCTTCGAGCATCAGCGCCGCCGCAGCCATGCCCGTGGCCAGCGAGAGTTGCGCGTTCCAGTCCTCGATCGGCAGCGCCGCCCGAAAAGCCAGCGTCCAGTGCCAATCGGTGGCGACGATCTCCTGCTCCGGCACCGAGAGACTGACCCCGCCGCGAGCGGCCTCGATCTCCATGCGCAACTGGCCCACGGTGCGCAGCAGTTCCAGCTGCTCGCCGCCGCGACCGGCGTCCAGATCGGCCTGCGCGCCCGTGTAGCTGAGCTTGGCCCGGCTCCGAACCATGCCGCGGGAAACCTTCGTGTCCACCGTTTCGCCGGAGCTGTCCAGGGCCAACTCCCAGATCAGTGCTGGCGCGTCGTGGCCGGGCAGCAGGCTGGCCGCGCCCTCGGACAGCGCCGCAGGGTGCAGGGGCGTCCGCTTGGTCGGCGCATAGAGGGTCTCGCCGCGGACGTGCGCCTCCTCGTCTACGCGGCCGCCAGCGGTGACGAACGCAGCCACGTCGGCGATCGCGTAGCGCAGCAGGTAGCCATCGCCACGCCGCGACAGGTGGAAGGCCTGGTCGAGGTCCATCGACTCCTCGGGGTCGAGCGTCACGAACTCGATGTCGGTGCAGTCGCGCTCGGGGAGAACCGGACGCCGGGCCGCCTCCTCAGCCTCGGCCAGCACGTCCGCGGGGAAGCCCCCCGGAACCCCGAGACTGGCTCGAAGCCGCCGTAACCCTTCGGCCAGGACCGGCGGCTCGCTGTTACGCAGCGACAGGTGGCGACTCGGCATGGTTCCTCCTCAGCGACGTGGACGCGGCTGCCCATCCAACGCGGCGTTCAGCAGAGCGTCCGCGGCCTTGTTCTGCTCCCTCGGCACCCAGCTCCAGGTGACCCTGGCCGGACGCAGCTGCCGCGCCCTGGCCACCAACGGCACCATGTCGGGATGCTTGACCAACCAGTTCCCGGCCATCTGCTCGATCACCAGCTTCGAATCCATCCGGACGTCGACCGCCGCGTTCGGGTCGATGGCGTGCGCCATCTCCAGGCCTGCGATCAATCCCGAATACTCCGCCACGTTGTTGGTGGCCCTGCCCAGGCCGAGTCCTTCGGAGTTGAGCACCTCCCCGGTCTCGGCGTCCAGCACCAACGCGCCGTACGCCGCCGGACCCGGGTTGCCTCGCGAGCCACCGTCCGCCTCGATCACCAGCCGGCGTCCGCTCGACTCGGCGGACGGGCTGGCCGCCGCGTCCGCGATCTCGAAGAGCGGAGGGCCGATTCGCGGCTTGATCGGGGCTCGGGCCATCAGGCGTCCACAGCGCCGGTGCGCACCAGCAACCGCTCGCACTCCTCGCAGCGCACCACATCGTCCGGTGCCGCGGACGCGTACGTCTGGAGCGCGATCGGGGTGGCTTCGATCTGACAACCACCGCAGCGCCGACCCTTCAGCGGCGCCACGCCGGTGCCACCCGCGCGGACGCGGATGCGGTCGTAGAGCGCGAGCAGGTCGGCCGGGATCTCGGCGGCGATACCGTCCCGAATGGCCTGGTGCTCGCGGATCTGGTCGTCCAACTCGGCGACCTGGGTGTCCCGGGACGCGATCAGCGCTCGCGCCGAACTCTCCAGCTCGCTCAGCTCCTCGGCCAGCTTGTCGTGCTCTGCGGTGGCGGCCTCCACCTGCTCCATGACCTCAAGCTCGATGTCCTCAAGGTCGGAAATCCGGCGGCCGAGGTGGGCGATCTCATCGAGCATGGCGTTGATCTGCTTCGGGTCAGTGATCGAGCCGTCGTCGACACGCTCCTGGTCACGGACGCGACGCTCACGCACCGGCACCAGATCAGCTTCGGCCTTGTCCTGCTCCAGCTGCAGATCGGCGACCTTCGTGCGTGCAGCCACCAGCGCCTCGGCCAACTTGGCCCGGGCTGACCTGGCCTCGGCGATCGCGGCGTGCTCTGGCAGCGACCTGCGCCGATGCTCGAACTGGGCGATGGCGGTGTCGTTGGCCTGCAAGTCGAGCAAGCGAAGCTGGGCCGTAGCGGCAGCCTTCATCTGAGCCTCCTGGAGTTGTGCACCCGACTCTAGTGTGCCGTTCTGACATCCAGCGACGGGGATAGCATTCCAGCCATGACCGACCAGCCTGCACCCGAACCCGCCGCTTTGCCCAACCGCCAGACTCCCTTCTCGGAGGCTTTCCGGGCGTTCATCCCCGAGGGCTGGGCGGACAACCCGGCCGAGGCTCCGAAGGCGTTGGCCACGATCGCGTCCGCGGCTGCGCACCGGCGAGCGTTGGCCGAGGCGTTCCCCGGCGAACGGCTGGTGATCCCAGCCGGCGGCCTCAAGGTGCGGGCCAACGACACCGACTACCGGTTCCGGCCGCATTCGGCCTTCGCGTGGCTGACCGGACTGGGCGCCGATCGTGAGCCGGACGCCGTTCTGGTGCTTGAGCCGACCGACGCCGGCCACGAGGCCACGCTCTACTTCAAGCCGCGGGCACCGCGCACTGACCCGGAGTTCTACGCCGATTCCCGCTACGGCGAGATGTGGGTGGGCATGCGCGAGTCGCTGGCCGAGATGACCGCGCTGACCGGCTTGTCCTGCGCACCGATCTCGGAGTTTGACGCAGCGCTGGCCAAGAACTTCGGCGCCACCAGCGTCCGGCTGCTGGCCGAGGCCGACCAGGCGATCACCGATCGCGTCCAGTCGCTGCGGATCGAAGCCGGTATCGTCGCGAAGGAGACCGACGCGGCCTTCGAGGTGGCGCTTTCGGAGGCCCGGCTGGTGAAGGACGCGTTCGAACGCGACCAACTGCGTCAGGCCTGCGCGGACACCGCGGTCGGATTCGAGGCCGTAGTGGCCGATCTGCCCGAGGCGATCCGTCGCGGCCGCGGTGAGCGCTGGGTGGAGGGTGTATTCGGACTGCATGCCCGCCACCTGGGCAACGCGGTCGGCTACGACACGATCGCCGCGTCCGGTGACCACGCGAACACCCTGCACTGGATTCGCAACGACGGCGAGATCCGTCCGGGCGATCTGCTGCTGCTCGATGCGGGGGTGGAGGTCGAGTCGCTCTACACCGCGGACATCACCCGCACCCTGCCGGTCTCGGGCACCTTCAGTCCCACCCAGCGCAAGGTCTACGAGGCGGTCCTGGCCGCGCAAGAGGCAGGGATCGCCGCCGCCCGCCCGGGCGCGAAGTTCGCTGACATTCACGCAGCCGCCATCGCGGTGATCGCGCAATACCTCGAAGAGTGGGGTCTGCTGCCGGTGAGCGCGGCCGAATCCCTCGACCCGGCGACCGGCGGCCACCATCGGCGCTGGATGGTGCACGGCACGTCCCACCACCTCGGGCTCGACGTGCACGACTGCGCGAGCGCCCGGCAGGAGAACTACCGCGACGGTGAGCTGAAGGCGGGCATGGTCGTCACCGTCGAGCCGGGGCTGTACTTCAAGAGCACCGACCTGCTGGTGCCCGAGGAGTTCCGTGGCATCGGCGTGCGGATCGAGGACGACATCGCGATCACCGCCGACGGCGCCGAGATCCTGTCGAACCAGTTGCCGCGCGATCCGGACGCGGTGGAGGCCTGGATCGCGGGGATTTGGGCGCGCTGATTCTTGATCGGCTGACCCGATCATTCGCAGAACGGGACAAACCTGCCGCTAGTCGCAACCAGAGACGGGTTGGCGGCGACAGCCCCCAACGGACGGCAGGTCTGTCCCATTTGGCCCACCCGTTACCCGAATGGGACAGACCTCGCGCCAGTGGCGTGGTCGTGGGCGATTCCGCGGGTTAGGACCAGCCAATGGCAGGAATGTCCCGAACTGGAGCGCGGGCCCTAGAGTTTCCGTTGCCCTGCGGGGCGTTTCCAGGTGAGCAGAGAAGGAGCAGGCGTGTCCGATCCGAAGCAGATGAAGGTCGTTCTCGATGAAAGCCAGATGCCCACGCACTGGTACAACATCGTTGCCGACCTGCCGACCCCGCCGCCCCCGCACCTGCACCCCGGCACCCAGCAGCCCCTGGTTCCCGAAGACCTCGCTGCGCTGTTCCCGATGGGCCTGATCGAACAGGAAGCTTCCACCGAGCGCTGGATCGAGATCCCGCAGGAAGTGCATGACATCTACCGGCTGTGGCGGCCGTCGCCGTTCTACCGGGCGCACCGGCTGGAGCGGGCCATCGGTACCACCGCGCGCATCTACTACAAGTACGAAGGCGCGTCCCCGGTCGGCAGCCACAAGACCAACTCGGCAGTGCCGCAGGCCTACTTCAACAAGCTCGCCGGTCGCTCCCGCCTGACCACCGAGACCGGCGCCGGCCAGTGGGGTTCGGCGCTCGCGTTTGCCTGCCAGGTGTTCGGCCTGAGCTGCGACATCTGGCAGGTGCGCTCAAGCTATGAGGGCAAGCCGTACCGGCACGTGCTGATGGAGACCTTCGGCGCTTCGGTTGTCGCGAGCCCGTCGGAGTTGACCGAGGCCGGACTAGCACTGCGCGAGCAGTTCCCGGACACCACCGGCTCGCTCGGCATGGCTATCTCGGAGGCCGTCGAAGCGGCCGCGAAGGATGAGAACGCCAGCTACTCGCTCGGTTCGGTGCTGAACCACGTCGCTCTGCACCAGACCGTGATCGGCCAGGAAGCCCTGCTGCAGCTGAAGCTGTTCGGCGAGCGTCCGGCCGACTACCTGTTCGCGTGCGCGGGCGGTGGCTCCAACCTGGCCGGGATCAGCTTCCCGTTCATCCGGGAGAACCTTGAGGGCCGCTCCGAGACCAAGATCGTGGCTTGCGAGCCGAAGGCCGCGCCTTCGCTCACCGAGGGCGAGTACAAGTACGACTTCGGCGACACTGCTCACCTCACGCCGCTGCTGAAGATGTACAGCCTCGGGCCGGACTTCGTCCCCGACCCGGTCCACGCCGGCGGCCTGCGCTACCACGGCATGTCCCCGCTGGTCAGCCACTGCTACCACGAGGGCCTGCTGGACGCGATCGCGGTCAAGCAGTTGGACGCTTTCCAGGCCGGCGTGCTGTTCGCCCGAGCCGAGGGCATCGTGCCCGCCTCGGAGTCGAACCACGCCATCGCCGGCGCCATCGCGCAGGCGCGCGCTGCGACCGAGGCCGGTGAGTCGCCGGTCATCGTGATCGGCGTCTCCGGTTCGGGCCAGCTCGACCTGCCGGCCTACGCCGAGTTCCTCGCCGGCAATATGGCCGACAGCTGAATTCCAGCCTCAGGCACCGCCCTCAACCAACAAGGTGGACTGAAATCGTCGTGGTCGACGAGTTCAGTCCACCTTGTGCGTGTTGCGGCTACTCGGCCGGACGGTTCGGCTTCGCCTCGCCGGGCTGGGTCGGCTCAGCGGGCATGGGCGCGCTCTGTTGCGGCACCGCGCCCACGTCCGGCGCCCCGTACTGGCCCGGGCCGGACGGGTGGTATCCGCCCGGCGGCTGCGGGTAGGGCTGGGGCTGGTAGGGCTGCTGCGGGTAGGGCTGGCCGCCGTACTGCTGCGGGTACGGCTGCCCGCCGTAGGGGTGCTGGCCGTATCCAGGCCCTTGTGGGTAGCCGACCGGTTCGTATCCCGGCTGCGGCGGAGCGGTCTGCGCGCTGGCCTGAGCACCGGCCGGGTTGAACGCGGCGGCTCTGGCGCCGGGCATGTTGGCGATCAGCTCGCGGGCCTGGCCGGACACCTTGTGCTCGGCCAGGAGCTCGTACTTGGTGGCGACGGTCTGCGAGACCGAGGTGAAGTCACGCTTGCCCTGGCTCATCCAGTACATCAGCGCGGCCATCACGATGCCGACCACGATGCCGATCACCAGCGCGTAAGCGGTCATCAGCAGTACGTTCTGGCTCGGCATGAACAGCCACATCAGCAGCGCGATCATGATGCCGGTGGAGATGCCGCTCTGCACGCCCTGACCGATCACCGTCCCCCAGCTGCGCCGCCCGAGCACGCGTTCGATCGAGCGCAGATCTGTCCCGACGATGCAAAGGTTCTCCACCGGGAATCGGGAATCGGCGAGGTGGTCGACCACCTGTTGGGCCTCGTCGTAGGTGTTGAAGACACCCACCGACTGCGGGTACTCCAGCTTGAACAGGCTGCTCATCTTCACGGCTGGCTGGCTCATCGGCTCTCCTCCATTCCGGCGGCCCGCCCGCGGGCCAGGATTGCGGCAGCCAGCTTAACGCCGGCCTCATCGACCATCTCATCGTCCACCACGATCGCGCCCACCGCTCCGCCGGCCAATGCGGTGGCTTCGGCGTAGGCGGCGCTGATTCGCTGCGCGCGTTCGAAGTCGGCGGCTTTGGGCGAGTAGATCTCGTTGCCCGCGTCCACCTGTGCCGGGTGTAGTACCCATTTCCCGTCGTAGCCCAGAGCGGCGCTCAACTCGGCCGAACGCCGGAAGCCGGGCACGTCCCGGATCGCGACGAACGGGCCGTCGATCGCCTGCAACCCGTGCGCGCGGGCGGCCACGAGGATCGACATCAGCACATGGTGGAAGGCGTCCGCCGGATACCCGTCCGGTTGGGCGCCGACGTTCAGCCCGCCCATGCCGAGGCTCGCCATGAAGTCGCCCGGACCGAAGACCAGGCTGGCCAGCCGGGGACTGGCCGCTGCGATCTCGTTCACATGCAGGAGGCCGACTGCGTCCTCGATCTGCACCTCGAGCGAGATCCGGCCCACCGGCAGGCCCGCGTTGTGCTCAACCTGGGTGAGCAGCAGGTCAAGCGCCTGCACCTGGGCGGCCGACTGGGTCTTCGGCAGCACCAGCGCGTCGATCCGCGCGCCGGCCGAAGAGACCACCTCGATCAGGTCACCGTAGGTCCACGGGCTCTCCCAGCCGTTCACGCGGACGGTGACCAGACCGGCCGCGAAGCCGGCACCGCTGTTCAGCGCAGCGGCGATCCGCTGCCGCGACTCGACCTTCACGGCCGGCGCGACGGCGTCCTCCAGATCGAGGAAGAGCGCGTCCACAGCCAGCGTCCGGGCCTTCTCGATGAAGCGGTCGGACGAACCCGGGACGGCCAGGATCGTGCGGCGGGGCGCGGCGCGGTTGATGGTCACAGGCCCCAGCCTATTGCAGCCCTCAGACAGCCGGCTCGAAGAGCTGGGTCACCGTCAGCCGAGCCCGTGGCCGAACGCGAACAGCGGGTCGTCGAAGCCTGGCTGGTCCTCCGGGTGTGTGCGGACATCGGCCATCGACCTGGGCAGGTCGAACGGCAGCCGGCCGCGGGGCGGCACCCGCCCGGTCACCGCATCGAAGTAGGCGCCGCCGCCGGTGCCGTAGCTCACCGTGATCGCGGCAGCCACGTCCAGCAGCGGCGTCAGCACCGCCGGACGGTCGCAGGTCACGTCCACCAGCAGCGGGCAATGCGCCGCGATCCGGGCCAGCCGCACGATCAATCCGGGTGGAAACTCCAGCGAACCCTGGTGGAACCAGGCCTCCAGGAACAGGTCCGAGCGTGACTCGAACGGCGCCGGCAACCGAACGATCGCGACGTCGGCCGAATCCGGCGTTTCCACAACCTCATAGTCGAGGCCGACCTCGTCGGCTGCCAGCCCCAAGCCTAGATCCGCAGCCCCCCGGCGAGCGGCAGCAAGCCTGCGTTTGTCAGGACGGTCACCGACTCCGACTGGGCCCGAAGCCCGGCCGCCAGGTAGTCGCCACGTCCGACCACCTGCTCAGCGACATCCTCGTCCACGAATGGGTTGTCGAACAGGCCGAGGTCGAACTTGACCGCCAGCAGCCGGCGCACGGACTCGTCGAGCCTGGCCTCTGGGACGCGGCCCGACTCGAACAGCCCGAGCAGCAGCTCGACGCATTCCTCGCCGCCGAACTGGTCGGCGCCAGCTTCGAGGATGCGCTCCATCCGTCCGGACGGGTCGAGGTGCTCGACTCCCCACGCCCGCGCCGGCAGCACCTGGTCACCGACGTGGTTGTCGTTGACGAGCTCCCAGTCGGTGCAGATCACGCCTTCGAAGCCGAGCCGTTCGCGGAGCAGCCCGGTCAGGATCTGCCGGTTGTAGCCGAAGCCGACCGGCTCGATCGCCTCGCCGTCGATCTCCAGCCCGATCGGCATGCCGTAGTAGGGCGTGACCGCGGACGTTCCGGCTGCGATCAGTGCCGGGAACGGACGCAGGTGGTCGGCGAAGTGCCCGGACGGGTAGACCTGCTCGCGTCCGTACGGGAAGTGCGCGTCTTCGCCGCCGGCCTGCGGGCCGCCGCCGGGAAAATGCTTGGTGGTGCAGGCGACGCTGGTGCGTCCGACCGGACCCTGCTGCAGGCCTTCCAGCTAGGCCAGCGACAGCTCGGTGACCAGCTCGGGATCCTGGCCGAAGGCGCCGGCGATCCGCGCCCAACGTGGCTCGGTGGCCAGGTCCACGGTCGGGTGCAGCGCAGCGCGAATCCCCAGCGCCCGGTATTCGGCGTTCACGATCTCGGCGAACCGGCGAACCAGCTCAGGATCGTGCAGCGCGGCCAGCCCGATCGGCTCCGGCCATTGGGGCAGCCCGCGGGCCGTGAACGAAGCCCCGGCGTTCTCGAAGAACGAGCGCCTGGGGTCGGTGGAGACGGTCACCGGGATGCCGTGCGGGGCCAGCTCGGCCAGCAACTGCAGGTTGGCGTGGGCCTGACGAGGCTCGTAGAGCACGGCCAGGAAGGACGCGTGCGGGGTGGCCACCCCGTCCCCGAACGTCGGTGTCGGGTTCACGCCCGTCCGGCAGGTGCCGAAGCCGTCGTCCACGTTGGTGCTTTCCTGCTCGGAGAAGTAGCCCTCCGGATTGAGCCCGAGCGCGTCCACGCCGTACTCGCGGTAGCCACCGGCCGGGTTCGAGGACGGCGAGAATCCCCAGATGCCGTAGCCGGCCTCCAGTAGCCCGTGCTCACGCTGGGCGCGCACGTGCAGCGGATGGTTCACTCTCCAGGAGCGGGGCGCCCACTTCGCCTCGGGCACGAACACGTCCGGCATCAATTCCTCAAACCTGCTGCCGCCCCAGCCAGGCACGATCCGCATGCCTCGATAGCGATAGGCGCCCTCGTAAGCGTCCAGCCCGAGGTAGGTACGGGTCTCCCCCACCGGCTGCGATTCGGGCCAGGACCAGTCGCAGGTCTCCGGGAACGTGCGCCAGAGCGCGAAGTACTGCTTGGCCGGAATCTGACCGGTGAAGATGCCTAGGTAGGTGGTGATCCGGGTCTAGGAGACGGTGGTGCCACCGCGGTCTCCAATTGCTTGCCGAAGGTGGCCAGCTTCTGATCGGACTGCAGCGCCGGGTCCTGCCAGGCCGCTGTGACGGACGGGAGGTCAGTGGAAAGCTGGTACCACTTCACCTGGGTCTCGGGCTGGCCGAGCCAGTCGACCAGTTACGGTCTGCCAGGAATCGGTGCCGCCGGGCTGCAAAATTGATGCCCCACTTGGCGCCCGCCTTGTCCTGTATCGCCTTGGCCATGGCCTCCAGCCCGTCCCAGTCGGTCGGCGGCGTGCTGAAGCCGGCCTTCTCGGCGAGGTCGGTGCGGTAGTAGACCAGCCTGGTCTCCACATGCCACGGGATACCGAACGACGTGCCGCCCACCTCGGTGGTGGCCTGTGCGCCGGCTAAGAACTTGCTCTTGTCGATGGACGCGGGCGTCGGTTCGAGCGCATCCAAGCCGGCGAACTCACCCATGCACGTGGTGCCGATCATGGCCACGTCCGGCGTCTTCTGCGCGCTGATCGCACTGGTGAACTTGTCATGCGCCGCGTCCCACGGAATCGGGGTGACGGTGATCTTGACGTCGGGATTTGCCGCCTGGAAGTCCTTGAGCAGGTCGGGCAGCTTCTCGCCCTCCGCCCCATCGCCCACACGGTCAGTTCGCCCGTGGCCGGGCCGGAAGCCACCGTTCCGGCCGGTTCCGGGGGCGCGCTCGGGTTGTCCGCCGCCCGTCCGCAACCCGCGAGTGCGACCGCCAGTACTGCGGCGATGGCTGCTGCCGGTGCCCAACGGCTACCGGACCGCCTATGCTCGAATCTCATCGTTCCTCCTCGAACCGGCGTCCGCCACCCCGTGCGGGGCAGCCGGACGCCCGTGAGGAGGAATACCCACGACCCTGGCCTTGCTCACTTGACTAGGCACTTCTCTGCGTACCGCACCGTGGCGGCAGCGGGTTCAGACTGGAGTGACCCCGAGCTTGAAACCCACCAGATTTCGCTTGCGGCCGGCTAGCCGATCGGCGAGCGCGAGCAGGGCTTTCGCTGCTGGCCGCTCCGGCCCGGTGGCTACCAAGGGCACGCCGAGATCGCCACCCGCGGCGAGTTGCGGGTCGATCGGTATCTCGGCAAGCAGCGGCACCTCGTAGCCGAGCCGGGTGCTGAGCGTCCCGGCAACCTCGCTGCCACCCCCGCTGCCGAAGACGTCCACGCGGTGGTTCTGGCCGCAGTGCGGGCAGGCGAGGTCGAGGAACGCCATGTTCTCGACCACGCCGATCACCTTCTGCTCCAGCATCGAGGCCATCGTGCCGGCCCGTTCGGCAACCTCTGCCGATGCCTGCTGCGGGGTGGTCACCACGAGCACCTCGGCGTTGGGCAGCTTCTGACCGAGCGACAGCGCGACATCGCCGGTGCCGGGGGGCAGGTCCACCACCAGGAAGTCGAGGTCGCCCCAGTACACGTCGGCCAGGAACTGTTGCAACGCCCGGTCGAGAATCGGGCCGCGCCAGGCGATCACCTGGTCGCGGCTGCTCTTGAGCATGCCGATAGAGATCACCCGCAGGCCCATCGAAGGCACCGGCATGATCATGCCGTCCACCGAGGTCGGGGACGCGTCCATCAGGCCGAGCATCTGCGGCACGGAGTGTCCGTAGATGTCCGCGTCCAGCACGCCGACGCTTTTGCCCTTCGCCGCGAGCGCCATCGCCAGGTTCACCGTGACCGAGCTCTTGCCCACGCCGCCCTTGCCGGAGGCGACCAGGATCACCTGGGTCAGCGAATCAGGCTTGCTGAACGGGATCTCGCGGTCGTCGTGACCACGCAGCGTCCGCTTCAGCTCGGCGCGCTGCTCGTCGCTCATGGTGCCAAGCGTGAGGTCGACCGCGCTTACGCCCGGTACCGACAGCACCGCTTCGTTGACGTCGGCCTCGATCGTGGAGGCTAGCGGGCAGCCGGCGATGGTCAGCAACACGGTGAGCGCGACCCTGCCGTCATCGGCCACATCGACGGACTGCACCATGCCCAGATCGGTGATCGGGCGCCGGATCTCCGGGTCGATCACCTTCGCCAGAGCAGCCTGAACTTCATCAACAAGCGAGGACATGACCGCCACGATAGCCACCGAGCGTCCGCGGTGCCCAACCGGCGGCGCCCCGTCCGCGGATCGGGCTGCGGCGAATGGGACAAACCTGCCGCGCGTCGGCGGTTCTTGGCCGTAACCGTCGACTTGATGCGAATGGCGGCAGCTTTGTCCCAATCCTTAGGGCGCAGCCCGTTGCGGCGGCGCGCGCGGGCGCGATCAGCTCGGCTTGGACTTTGCTTCGGCTTCCTCGCGCTCGTTCAGCTCGACCATCAGGTCGCGCAGTTCAGAGCGGATGAAGTCACGAGTGGCCACGTCATTCATCCGCATTCGCAGGGATGCGATCTCGCGCGCCAGGAAGTCCATGTCGGCGCGGGACTGAGCCGCCACCTCACGGTCGTGCTCGGCACTGACCCGGTCCCTTGCCTCCTGCCGATTCTGGGCGAGCAGGATCAGCGGTGCCGCGTAGGAGGCCTGCAGCGACAGCGCAAGGGTCAGGAACTGGAAGGGCCAACGATCGGGCGCATCCGGTACCACCAGGTTCCAGGTGAGCCACGCGATGATGAACACCGACATCCACAAGATGAACTGGCCGGTGCCCATATAACGCGCCGCGCTCTCGGCGAAGCTGCCGAAAGCGTCATCCTCCAGCCGCATGCGCGGGATCCAGCCGCTGCGGCGCCCCGGCGTATCCAGCCGATCCTGCTTAGCCATCGCTCACCTCCAGCCGGTCGAGCTGTACCCCGCGCCAGTCGCTGGGGAGGATGTGGTCGAGCACGTCGTCCACGGTTACCGCCCCAAGCAGGCGACGCTCGGTGTCGACCACCGGCGCGCACACCAGGTCGTAGGTGGCGAAGTAGCGGCTCACCTGGGCGATATTGCTCTGTGGTGTCAGCGGGGTGATGTCGCCGTCGATCAGCCCTGCCGCCAGCACGGACGGCGGTTCGCGCAGCAGCCGCTGGATGTGCACCGCACCGAGGTAGCGGCCGGTCGGGGTGTCCAGCGGCGACCGGCAGATGAACGCCAGCGCTGCCATCGCCGGCGTGATCTCCTGACGACGGACGGCCGCGAGCGCGTCCGCCACCGTGGCGTCGGCGTTCAGGATGACCGGTTCGGGGTTCATCAGACCGCCGGCGGTGGCCGCGTCGTAGGTCAGCAACGTGCGGACGTCCTTGGCGTCCTCGGGCTCCATCTGCTCAAGAATCGTCTCGGCCAACTCGGAATCCAGCTCAGCGATCAGGTCGGCAGCGTCGTCGGGATCCATCTCCTCCAGGACGTCGGCGGCACGCTCGGTATCCAGCGAAGCGATCACCTCGACCTGCTCGTCCTCCGGCAGTTCCTCCAGCGCCTCGGCCAGACGGTCGTCGTCCATCGCCTGCACGACGGCCGCCCGCAGCAGCGGGTCCATGTCGTGGAGTTCGCGAGCCACGTCCGCAGGCTTCAACTCACTCAGCCGCATCACCTGCTGCTCGGCGTCCCGCGGCGCCGGCTTCTCGATGAAGTCGGGCACCTCGGACCAGTCGACGATGGTCACGTGCCCGCGCTGGAACGGACGCCGGCTGCTCTCGCGCAGCGCGACCTCGGCCAGCACCCAGTCGTGGTGCCGGTTCTGCTTGATCGCCACGTCGAAGATGGTTTCCGGCTGGCTGGCACCGGCGCGGGTCACCGTCCGGTCGAACAGCGCGTCGACGACCAGCACCTCGCGCTCCCGCACCTGGAAACGGACCGTGTTCACCAGGCCGGAGATGATCACTTGGTTGGCATCGATCGATTTCACCCGCTCCATCGGGAAGAAGATCCGCCGCAGGGCGAATAACTCGACCACTAGCCCCTTCACCCGGGGCGGACGTTTTCCAGAACGGTTCTGGATGACGACATCACGAACCTTGCCCACCTGCTCGCCGTTGGGGTCGAGCATGGGCAGTCCCTTGATCCTCGAAACGAAGATCGACGAAGCTGGCGTCACGCTTGGCAGGTTATCGCCTCCGGCGGATTGAACCCACCCCGCGGACTCAGGTGGCTTCGGTGTCGAACGCGACCGCGAGCGCCAGCCGAGCTGGCACTGCCGAAGTGGCGACCACTTCCGGCGCAGGGGCGACGGTCGCGATCGGCTCCCGTCCTGAAGCGCTTCCAGCGGTGGTCGTGGCTGCCAAGGTGGCCGGAGATTGAGCGGCGCCGGTCAGGGTGCTCCTGATCGGGCCCAACTCGGCCTTCACCGGATCCAGTTCGGCCTGCACCGGGTTGAGGATGTGCTTGTTGACCAGCGCCTTCGGACTCAGGTCGGCGAGACTCAGGTTCTCGAACTCCGGGCCCAGTTCCTTGCCGATCTGGCCCTTCGCATCATTGGCGATGTTGCGGACGTAGTTGAGCACCCGGCCGGTCTTGCGGGCGAGCTCAGGGAGCTTCTCCGGCCCGAAGAGGATCACTGCGAACACGACCAAGACCAGGATCTCGGACATGTCGAAGTTGAACGGCATGTCCTAAAGGGTATCGCTGGAACCGAGAACCGGGTTGGTCAGAGCCCGGCGGCATCGAGGATGGCCACGAAGGCTGCAGTCTGTTCCGCGGATGCATCCAGCAGTGGCTTGCGTACCGGCCCGGGCGCGAAGCCGCGGGCGGCCAGTCCCGCCTTGACCAACATGCAGCCCTGGGTGGCGAACACACCGAGGTAGACGGGGAGCAGCGCTTGATAGCGGGCAACCGCGCCAGCGACGTCACCGGCAGCGTAGGCCCCGATCATCGCCTTGCTGGCCTGCCCGGTGAAGTGGGTGGACGTGCCCACCAAGCCGACACCGCCAACCGCCAGCAGCGGCAGGGTCATCGCGTCGTCACCGGAGTAGTAGGCCAGATCGGTGGCAGCGATCACCTGCGCCGATGCGACCGGCTGTCCCTTGGCGTCCTTCACGGCCACGATGTTCGGATGCGCAGCGATCTGGATCATCGTCGCCGTCTCGACCGGAACGCCGGCGCGATGCGGGATGTCGTAGATCATGATCGGCAGCGTGGTCGCGTCCGCCACGGTGAGGAAGTGGTCGGCGAGCGCGTCCTGCGGCGGCCGGCTGTAGTAAGGGGTGACCACGAGCAGGCCGTGGGCTCCGGCCCGTTCGGCCTGCCGGGCCAGTTCAAGGGTGTGATGGGTGTCGAAGGTGCCCACGCCGGCGAGGATCCGAGCGCGGTCGCCCACCTCTTCCAGCACCGCTTCGAGGACAGCCAGCTTCTCCGCGTCCGTCGTGGTCGGGGACTCACCGGTGGTGCCGTTGATCACCAAGGCGTCGTTGCCCTGAACGTCGACCAGATGTGCGGCCAGCCGCTTCGCCTCCGACAGGTTCAGCGAACCATCGGAGTTGAACGGGGTGACCATGGCCGTCTGGAGGCGACCGAAAGGCAGCGCAGTCATGGGGGCAAGCCTAAAGGGTGGTGATCACGACCATGGGGTCGCCGTCTCGAACCACGTCGCCGACCCGAACCACGATCTCGCTCACAGTGCCCGCGACGTCGGCGAGAACGGGGATCTCCATCTTCATGGATTCCAGCACGACCACCGGGTCGGTGGCCTGCACCTGCTGCCCTGCCACAACCTCCACCGAAAGGACGTTGGCGACCAACTCCGCACTCACCACATGGCTCATGGGACGCAATGCTAGAGGTAAGCCTTCGCACAAGTCCGTTTCCACCCGCATCATCTGGACATGGCTTCGCTAGGCTGAGGCCGTGAATCCATCACCGAAGACCCCGGGTCGCGCTTCGACCCTTCCGGCCACGATCGCCTTTGCCGAAGCCTTCGCCCCGGAGTCGGACGCGGCCGAGTCCGCACGCGAGCGCGCGAAACAACTCGGCCTGGAGTGCATCAGTTCGGGAGCGGCGACCACGCTGACCTTCCTGGCGACTGCGGTCGGGGCGAAGACGGTGGTGGAGATCGGGACCGGGACCGGCGTATCGGCTCTGGCGCTGCTCGCCGGCATGGCCGCCGACGGCGTGCTGACGAGCATCGACGGCGAGGCGGAGCATCAACTGGCTGCCCGCGAGGTGCTCGCCGCAGGCGGGGTGGCCACGCGTCGCGTTCGCTTGATCGCGGGGCAACCGCTCAACGTGCTGCCGAAGCTGACCGACGGCGCCTACGACCTGGTGCTCATCGACGGTGATCCGCTGGAGTATGTCGAGTACGTCGCACAGGCGGAGAAGCTGCTGCGTTCGGGCGGACTTCTGGCACTCCATCACGCGTTGTGGCATGGCCTGGTCGCCGACGAGCGCAATGACGACGACGAGCCGCTGATCATCCGCGAAGCATTGGCCGCGGTGTCCACGAACGAGGCCTTCACACCAGCCCTGTTGCCGATCGGCGACGGCCTCCTGGTCGCGGTCAAACGCTGAAGCTCGGGTCACGCCGAGCGGTAACGCCCACCACAGGATTCCGGAACGGGACAAACCTGCCCGCAGCGGCGGCGTAACCCGGTTTGAAGCCGATACCGGCTCGCTGGCCACAGGAATGTCCCGGAAGCTGCCCTACCCACGCACAGACGACACAGCGGGCCACCCGGCAGACTGCCGGACGGCCCGCTGCGAACCTTAGGTGCGGGTGATCACCAGTTGCCTGGCACGGCCATGTTCTTGGCCACCACGGTGATACCGCCTTCGACGTGGAAGCCGCGTGCGCGGTCGTGGTCTGGGTTCACACCGATCTCAACCCCGTCGGGCACGATCACGTTCTTATCGAGGAT
>JAKOQD010000237.1 GCA_029778515.1 Actinomycetes bacterium | reverse complement strand
GGCCGGCAATGTTGTCAGCTACGGCGGCGTGGCGATCGGCACGATCAGCGGCGGCACCGGAGGCGCCAATCTGCGCATCGACTTCACCAGCAACGCGGCCACCGCGGTGGCCGTGGAAGCCTTGGTCCAGCACCTGGGCTACGCCAATACCGACTCCAGCCCCAACGCCAGCCGCACCCTCGGCCTGCGGGTGTCCGACGGCGATGGTGGCACGAGTGTCGTCAACGCGCTGACGATCAACGTCATCAGCCAGCTTGACGGCCTTGCGCTGGCCTACGGCGAGACGCCGGTCAATACCTATTTCACTGGCGATCAGAGCAGCCCGGCGGTGGGCCGCCTGTCCGACGGTGGCTATGTGGTGACCTGGGTTTCGGTCGGCCAGGATGGCTCGGGCAACGGCGTGTTCTTCCAGCGCTTCAACGCCTCCGGCGTGGCGGTGGGCCCCGAGAACCATGTCTCCGAGGTGGCTGCCGGCGATCAGAGCGGTGCTCAGGTGGCCGGTCTCTCTAATGGCGGCTTCGTCATCACCTGGAACGACAGCAACAATACGGACGGGTCCGGCTGGGGCGTTTTCGCCCAGCGCTACGATGCGAGCGGCAGCGCGGTCGGCAGCAACTTCGTGGTCAATACCACGACGGCCGGCACCCAGTACGAAGGCGCCGTGGCGGCCTATACCGGCGGTTTCGCGGTGGTATGGTCTTCGGATTCCAACGTAGCGGGCGGCAGCAGTCAGGACATCTATCTGACCCGCTTCGACAACGCCGGTGCGGTGGTCGGCACCGCCCAGCAGCGGGTCAGTGTGGTGCCGGGCGGGAGCACCGCCCAGAGCGGCGGCCAGTATCAGCCCCACGTTGCGGCCCAGAGCAACGGCGATCTGGTCATCGTGTGGCAGGACCAGTCGAGCAACGACGGTAGCGGCTACGGGGTGTATGGACGCACCTACAACGCGGCCACGGGCACCTTCGGCAACAGCTTCCTGGTGAACACGATCACCTCGGGCAATCAGTACGAAACGCGGGTCGCCACGCTGGCCGGTGGCGGCTTCGTGGTGGTGTGGGGAGACAGCAGCGGCGTGGACGGTTCCGGCTGGGGCACCTACGCCCGGCGCTACGACGCCAGCGGCACGGCCGTCGGCGACGCCTTCCTGGTGAACGACAACACCGGGAACAACCAGTACCAGCCGGACGTTGCCGGTCTGGCCAATGGCGGTTTCGTGGTCACCTTCTACAACGACACCTACTACTCGGCCACCGACAGCTACGACGTTTACATCCGCGAATACGACGCGTCCGGCAACCCGGTGGACGGCGACCGCAAGGTCAGCACCGGCCGGAGCGGCACCGCGCAGAGCGAGCCGGCCATCGCCCATCTGGGC
>JAKOQD010000236.1 GCA_029778515.1 Actinomycetes bacterium | reverse complement strand
GATCGAGGGCCTGGGCCTGCTCGACGCGACCACGCGCCGCGGCACTGACCGCGCCGTGGGCGAGATCCTCACTTCCTGGACGCATCCGGACGGGTCCGAGTCGCTGATCACCGGCTTCGAGAACCACGGCGGGTTCACCTATTTGGGCGCGGACGCCACCCCGCTGGCGAAGGTGGAAGTGGGCATCGGCAATGCCGGCGACGGTACCGAGGGCGCGGTGCAGGGCCGGGTGATCGGCACCTACCCCCACGGCCCGGTACTCGCTCGCAACCCGGAGTTGGCCGATCACCTGCTGTCGGTCGCACTCGACCGCGAGCTGGAGCCCCTCCCCCGTCCCGAGATCGACGAGCTGCGTCGCCAGCGGATCACCGCCGTCCGAAGGTCCGGCCCCAGGCGCTAGTCGGCTCTGGCCGTGGGCGACCCGGCCGCACCAGGCCGTGGACAACTTCTGGCTGTCCACGGCTGGCCGAATCACTCTTGGTCCCTGAACTCTCGCGACCCACCATTGGGGGATGCGGACACCACGACCGTGGGCACTGCCCACCGAGCCGACTGCACGCTCGACCCTGCTCGCCGCCGGTGTCACCAGGGCGATGATCGACACGCAGGTGCGCACGGGTCGGCTGCTGCGGCTTCGGCGCAGTATGTATCCGGTCGTCGAGTGCTGGCCTTCCGACCCCGAGGGTCAACACCTGCTGCGAGCACCTGCCGAGCAGGTGGCGCACCCCGGCGCAGTGCTCAGCCATGGCACAGCTGCAGTGGCCTGGTCATTGCCGTCGCCGAGCCCAGTGTCCTGGAGCGATGGACTGATCGAACTCACTAGGACCAGTGAGAGCAGAAGCCGGCGACGAGCGGCCGTGGCCCACCACCTCGGACCTTTGCCACCGCATCACCTGACCAGGGACTCCCGCGGGTACGACGTCACGACACCGGCTCCCACCGCCGTGGATGCCGCCGACGGCCTGGAGTTGCCGCAGGCGCTGGTGGTGCTCGACGCTGCCGCGAGGTTGCTCTGTGCGGCGATGGTCAGCGGCGTCACCCGCGCCACCTATCGCAACCCCCGCATCGTCGCCGCGGCCAGAGACCAGATCGCTGAAGCCGCACGGACGCGTGGATTCGCGCGACTCAATGAGGCGATTGCCGTGCTGAACCCGAGCCGCGAGTCCGCGATCGAGTCCTTGAGCGCCGGCCGCAACATCGGTGAAGCCGACGGCAAGGTGAAGTACACGTCCACGGAAGCCAGCGTCATGGAGAAGCGACGCGAACAGTACCTTCGCGATCTTGGCTGCGACTTCGTCCGCTGGCTCGGCCAGGAGATCATGTTCACCCCTCGGACGGCCACGGACCGCATCTCACACAAGCTCGAACTGGCATGAAGCCACCTTGGGCCGGTTATCAGCTCCCGAATGGCCGGCGCCGGACACCAAGGCCGCCACAGGCTCGTTGTGAAGCCGCTCTGAGCGCCCATCACCAGCCAAGGCGGCTTTCGTCCCAGTAGCAGGCTCGATCGTGGTCCAGAACCTGCTTTCGAGGGCACAGCTGGGCTCGATTTCGCCTCTGCCGGGTTGATGCAGTAAAGTCTCTGACTGCGCGCCGCTAGCTCAACTGGCAGAGCAGCTGGCTCTTAACTAGCGGGTTCGGGGTTCGAGTCCCTGGCGGCGCACAACGAAAGGCCCTGGGAAACCAGGGCCTTTTCGCTTTGCCGGAATACCCTACTTGAGCAGCGCCTCAAGCCTTCCCTGCAGCTCGGTGAGCGCCTGGTCGGCGGTCTTCTCGCCCCGTAGCGCCCCGTTGGCCTGATCCTGGATCGCCAGGGTCACTTCGCTGTACCGCTGCGTCGCCGGCCGCACCGTAGCGGCCTTCAGAGCAGCGTCCAGCACGGATAGATACGGATGCCGGGCCACCAGGTCCGCGTCGCCATAGAGCCCGCTCAGCACCGGACCGATCGAACCCTTCTCCACCAGGCGGCGCTGGGTGACGTCCGACGCCGCGTAGGCCAGGAAGTCGGCGGCTGTCCCGCGGTTCCGGGCGAACGCAGAGATCGCGAGGTTCTCCCCGCCAAGGACGGACGCGGCCGGCTCAGTCTGTCCAGGCAGTAGCGCCAGCCCGGTCTTGCCCACCACCACGGTGCCCGGCGTGGCCGAATCCAGCACCGCACCGGCCGTCGCCCAGCCTCTCAGGAACACCAGGTTGCCCTTGGCGAACTCACGGACCGCGTCCGCTTCACTCCAGGACAACGCGGCCTCCGGGATGATTCGAGAATCGAGATCTTCGGCGAGCCGGTCCAGTCCACTGACCGCAGCCGAACTCTCCACCCCGGGTTCGCCGGCAGAGGTCAGCACCTGGCCACCAGCCCCGACCACGGCTTCGGTGAAGGCAACCGTCAGTGGCTCATCCTTCGCCAGCGACAGCCCGAAGCATGACCGAGCCGAGTCTGCCCCGACCTGCCGGCAGGACGCCTGGAGCGCCGCCCGTGTGACCGGCGCGGCCACCCCCGCGTCCGCCAGCAGGTCGCTGCGGTAGTAGAGCAGTCCGGCATCAGTGGTCACCGGGTACGCGTACAGCGTCTTCTGCCACGAAGCGGACGCAAACGCGGCCGGGGCCATCCCGTCAGCGGCGAATCGGCCCGCCGGCAACTCGGTCAGCCAGCCCTTGGCGGCAAGTTCGCCGGTCCACGGCGGCTCCAGTGCGATCACGGTGTACTCCCCGCTATTCGCCTGCGCCCGCTCGGTGATGGCCGCCAGACGCCGATTCGACGACACCGGCAGGTTCACCAACGTCACCGGCTCCCCCGGGTGCAGTGAGTTCCAGCCGGTCACCAGCTCGGGCCAGATCGCGGAGTCGCCGGCCGCGAGGGTGATCGGGCCATGCTCGCTCCACGGGTCCACGATCGTCGGCGTCGGGGCGGGCGGCGGGCTGGCCGGTGTGCAAGCAGCGAGGGTAACCAGTGTCAATGCGGCCGCGAGGGGTCTCGACCAGCTCGACCAACCGAACCCCCTGCGGACGCGTCCGGGTACCAGCACTACCTCCGTAGGATCGAGCGGACGGTGGCCAGGAACGCAAGCGATCCGGCCACGGCGGCTGCGATCAGACCGACACGCTCGATGCGCAGGCTCCCGTCCACATTCACCAATTCGGCTTTGACGGTCTGCGCGCCGTTCGCGACGAACGCCCGGGCTTCGCTGACGGTGTTCGCCACCACGGCCTTGGGGTGCACCTGCATGAAGAGGCCCTCCACACTCGCGGCCAACCGCTCACGAGCGGCGGCGATCTCGGCTTCAATTTCGGCCTTCGACCTGGTGGTCTCGCTCATCGTTCCTCCTGCAGGATCCTGCCGCTCAGCCTATGCCAGTACCTGCGATGGGCGCAGCAGGCTTCGTCAAGCAGCCTGGATCCACGATGGCGGGGAGAGATCCCGGCCTGCGCCGGGATGACGGTGGAATGGGGGCTCAGCCATCTTTCCACCAGGCGCGGACGCACCGAGGGCCTCCCCCACCTGGGAGAGGCCCTCGGCAAACTACGAACAACTCAGCCCTTCACGCCACCGGCCAGCAGACCGCGGACGAAGTACCGTTGCAGCGAGAGGAACACGATCATCGGCACCAGCATCGAGATGAAGGCACCGCTGGAAAGTAGGTGCCACTTGCTGCCGAAGCTGCCGGAGAGTTCGCCGATCACCCGGGTGATCGGGGAGTATTCCGGACCTGCGAAGGTCAGCGACACCAGCAGGTCGTTCCAGACCCACAGGAACTGGAAGATGCCGAACGACGCGATCGCTGGCAGCAACAGCGGCAGCAGCACCTGGAAGAACACCCGCACGTGACCGGCACCGTCCACCCGGGCAGCCTCAATCAAGGAGCGCGGAATCTCCTTCATGAAGTTGTGCAGCAGGAAGATGGCCAAAGGAAGCCCGAAAATAGTGTGCGATAGCCACACCGTCCACAGCGTGCCGGCCAGACCCCACTGGACGTACTGCGTGAGCAGCGGCAGCAAGGTCACCTGAATCGGCACCACCTGCAGTGCGAACACGAACGCGAACAGGAAGTTGCGTCCCTTGAAGTCGATCCACGCGAACGCGTACGCCGCCAACAGAGCCAGCAGGATCGGGATGACCACGGCCGGAATCGTGATGATGAACGAGTTGAAGAACGAGTTCGCCAAGTTGTTCGCACCGAGGGTGTCGATGTAGTTGTCCAGGGTGAACTTCGGGTTCAACAGTGCCGTCCACCACCCCGTCCGCCGAATATCCGCCTGCGGACGGAAGGACGTGATCAGCAGGCCTGCGGTCGGGATCGTCCAGAAGACCGCGATCAAAACTGCGATCAGCGACGCTCCCGGGGAGGCTAGCCGGGTCTTGGAATCGACGTCACGCTGTTCCTTTCGGGTGAGCTTGCGCTGCTCAACCACATGGGTATCGAGGCTCATCGCTCCCCCTCCGAAATCCGCATCTGCCGAACGTTGTAGACGATGATCGGCGTGATCATGATGAACAGCAGCACCGCCAGCGCGGCGCCGATATCAGGCCGTCCCTGCACGAAGCTCTGCACGTAGAACTCCTGCGCAACGATCGAGCTTTCGAAGTTGCCGCCGGTCATCGTGTAGACGATGTCGAAGGACTTCAACGTGCCCATGGCGATCGTGGTCAACACCACGATGATTGCTGGACGCACACTCGGAATAGTCACGTAGAAGAACAGCTTGATTCCGGTGACGCCGTCGACCTTAGCGGCCTCGATGATCTCATCCGGAATCGCCTTGATCGCAGCCGATAGCACGGTCATGGCGAAGCCGGCCTGGATCCAGACCATCACGACGATCATCATGAAGGTGTTCAGCGGCGGATTCAGTAGCCACGGTTGCGGCTCGCCACCAAGCCAGACCACGATCTGGTTGAGCAGGCCGATCTGGGTTTTACCGGGCTTCATGTCGTACATGAACTTCCAGATGATCGAGGCACCCACCATCGAAATCGCCATCGGCAAGAAGATCAGGGTCTTCGCAAACTTCTCCACCCGGGTCCGGTCAACCAAGACCGCATAGACCAGACCGAGGGCCGTCGCGACGGTGGGCACCAGCAGCACCCACAGCAACGTGTTGCGCAGCACGATCAGGAAGCCCATGTCGGTGAAGATCGTCTGGTAGTTGGCGATGCCGACGAAGTTCTGACTGAGCCGATCGAAGAACGAGTTCTTGATCGTGTTCAAACCCGGCCACAACAGGCCAAAGGTGATCAGCAGGACGGCCGGACCAAGGTAACCGACGGCCGGCACCCATCTTGGCAGCCTTGGCCGATCGACCACGGCCAGCACCAAGCCCATCACAGCCGCGAAAAGCAGGATGGCCAGAACCATCACCCCGATCTTCTCGGGGAGAGTCTCGGGCTTAAGGAACCACTCCATTGTTGAGTCCTCTCAGAGAGCACGTTGGGTCCGGGCGCCGCCGAAGCGTACCCGGACCCAACGTGGATTGCCTTATGCCCGGGCTACTTAGCCGGCCAGGCCTTCTCGATCGCGTCGGCAGCTTCCTGGCTAGTCTTGCCGAGGGCAATCCAGTTGGTCATCTGCTTCCAGAAGGCGCCAGCGCCAACTGCGCTGGGCATCAAGTCGGATCCATCGAAGCGGAACACGGCCTTCTCGTCGGCCAGCATGCTGAAGGACAGCTTGTCGACCGGCTTGACCAGGTTGTTGATGTCCAGCTTCTTGTTGGCCGAGAGCCAGCCACCGTTCGGGGTGGCGATGGCCTTAGCGTTGCTCCACTCGGGGCTGGCCAGGTACGCCTGGAACGCCTGCACCTCGGGACGATCGGAGAAGGCCGCGGCGAACTCGCCACCGCCCAGCACCGGCTTGGAGTCAGCGGTCATGCTCGGCAAGTAGAAGGCCCAGACATCGCCGTCCTCGCCCACAACGGTGCCCTTATCCCAGTTGGCCTGGTAGAAGGACGCCTGGCGGTGCATGTAGCAGGTGCCGTCGGCAACGGGCAGGCCGGCGTCAGCGAAAGCAGTAGTGGCGATGGACTTCACGTCGCCCAGCCCACCATTTACGTACTTGTCGTTACGCAGGATGGTGCCGACCTGGTCGAGCGCCGCAACAACCTTGGGGTCGTTGAAGGCGATCTCGTGGTTTACCCACTGGTCGTAGACTTCCGGGCCATTGACGCGCAGCATGACGTCCTCAACCCAGTCGGTGGCCGGCCAGCCGGTGGCGGTGCCGGACTCGATGCCCGCACACCACGGCTTGACATCGCCATCGGGATTGTCGGCGACGATCTTGTCGGAGAGCGCGATCAGCTCGTCCCAGGTCTGCGGAACGGCGTAGCCCTTGTCCGCGAACGCCTTGGGCGAGTACCAGACGAACGACTTCACGTTGGCGCCCACCGGCACCGCGTAGAACTTGCCGTCCACCGAGCCGTAGCCCTTCCAGGCCGGGTCGTAGTAGGTCTCGACGTTCTTGGTGGCCAGTGCGCCCGCCTCGAAGACCTTGCCCGGGTTGTCGGCAACTAGGGTCTGCAGCAGGCCCGGCTGCGGGATGTAGGCGATGTCGGGCGCGTTGCCGGCCTGCAGGCGGACAGGCAACTGCGACTCGAACTCGCGGGAGCCCTCGTACTTGATCGTCGCGCCGGTGCATTCCTCGAACGGCTTGTAGGAGTCCGTATGCGGCTTGGCCTCGGCGTCCGCGGCGATCGAGGTGAATACCGAGATCGTCTTGCCGGTCAGATCGCCGTACTCGGCATAGGCCGCGCACTTCTCGTCGGCGGTGGCCGAAGTGGTGCCGGTGGCACCAGGAGCAGCCGAGGTGGCCGTGGTGCCGGAACTACAGGCAGCCATAGCCAACAGTGCGACGGCGGAGGCAGCGGCAGCTAGTACGCGCATCCGTGGTTGTGACATGAGTCCTCACTTCTCTGTGTCAGGTCGCCCCTAAGAACCAGGGGTGTTCGGACTCTATCCCTTCGACTACGCTCACGGGCCCCCGTTGTCGAAGTGTTATCAAGCTGTAACCATTTAGCAGACTATTCAGCCTAGTCAAAGCCAGATGGAATTCTGGCCGGTTCGGTGGCCTTTCCGGCAGCTTTCCCGGCGTGTCGACCCGGTTGCCCATCGAAGCCCACCTCCGCCGGTGCCCTAATCTTGGGCCATGGCGCAACTCACCGTCGGCAGCCCTGCTCCCGCTTTCACCCTTCCGGACGCGGACGGCAACCCCGTCTCACTGGCCGACTACCCCCGCAGACGCGTCATCGTCTACTTCTACCCGGCCGCGCTGACCCCTGGCTGCACCACCCAGGCGGTCGACTTCGACGCGGCTCTGGCCGAGTTGGTCGCGGCCGGCTACCAGGTTGTGGGTATTTCTCCTGACCAGGTTGCGAAGCTGGCCACCTTCCGCGACCGCAATGG
>JAKOQD010000235.1 GCA_029778515.1 Actinomycetes bacterium | reverse complement strand
GCGCCGCGTCCGCGCGCTGCCGGTGCCACCCAGTAGCCGATCTCAGCGGCGGACCCACTTTGGTTCACGTCCATCACCGAGCAGGCGCCGATCAATTCATCAGCGGCGTCGGCAATGGCGAACCAGCTGCCCTCGCGACTCTGCCAGGCGTGCCCGGCGAGGCTGACGAACGACCTCGCGTCGGCTTCGGTGTACGGCACTGGAACCCGGGTGAAGCGGGCGATCTCCGGATCCCGGCACGCCGCGACCAAATTCGACACGTCCCGATCCGTCAGCGGACGCAGCGCGCACGCGGTTCCCACAAGCCTCGGCTGCGATGCTGGCCACATGCCCGCATCCTACGGATGCCGCAGGCGGCCACGGTTGTCGAGTCGGGCGAAACCCAACCACCTTCGGCTGGTCGAGCTTTTCGAGACCGGAGTGGGAACGGTGGCTGAGCTTGTCGAGACCACCCCTTCGTCAAGCTCAGGGATCGTTTGGCAGGTGTCAGGGATCGTTTGGCTGACGTCGGGGATCGTCGGCTCGGCTACTCCGGTCCGCTAGCTTGGCTTGGTGCGCGCGCCCAACCAGCAGAACCGGGAGATCCTCGCCCTGGCGATCCCCGCGTTCCTCGCGCTGGTGGCTGAACCGCTGTTCCTGCTAGCCGACACCGCGATCGTCGGGCACCTGGGCACGGCGCAGCTGGCCGGGCTCGGCGTGGCCAGCGCGATCCTGCTGACCGCCGCCAACCTCTTCGTCTTCCTGGCGTACGGCACCACGTCCGTCGTGGCTCGGCAGGTCGGTGGCGGCGCTCGCGGCGCTGCCCTCAGCTCGGGTGTGGACGGGGTCTGGTTGGCCATCGTGCTGGGACTGGTGGTGGCGGTCGTCGTCGGCGGTCTGGCTGAGCCATTGTGCGCGGCTTTCGGCGCCACGCCAGCGGTGCTCGCCGAAGCGACGATCTATCTGCGGATCTCGGCGATCGGATTGCCGGCGATGCTGGTTGCGCTCGCCGCCACCGGCGCGTTGCGCGGCCTTCAGGACACCCGGACGCCGCTGATCGCGGCGGTGGCCGGTTTCGGGGCAAACCTGGTGCTCAACCTGTGGTTCGTGCTGGGCCTGGGCTGGGGCATCGCCGGTTCCGCCTGGGGCACGGTGATCGCCCAGACCGCGATGGCCGTCGCGCTGGTCGCGGTGCTGATTCGCTTGGCCGGACGCGAACACGCGACGTTGCGTCCGCATCCTCACCGGGTGCTGGCGGCTGCGCGGACCGGCGTCCCGCTGTTGATCCGGACGCTGGCGCTGCGCGCGGTCATCCTGGTCACCACCTGGGTGGCGGCCGGTCTCGGCGACGTCGCCCTGGCTGCCCATCAGGTGGCAGCCACGATCTGGACTTTCCAGGCGTTCGCCCTGGACGCCCTGGCGATCGCCGCCCAGGCGCTGACCGGCAAGGGCCTCGGGGCTGGTGATCGGGCCGCGGTGCGTGCCGCGACCACCACCATGACCCGCTGGGGGCTTTGGGGCGGGGTGGTGCTCGGCGGGCTGCTGGTACTGGCCAGCGGGGTGCTGCCGCCCCTGTTCAGCGCCGACGAAGCGGTGCAAGCGGCCCTGTCCTGGGCGCTGATCGTGGTCGGTTTGGGTGGACCGCTCTCCGGACTGGTGTTCGTGGTCGATGGCGTCCTGATCGGGGCCGGCGATGGCCGCTGGCTCGCGTCCGCGATGCTGGGGACGCTCGCGCTCTACCTGCCGCTGGCGCTGCTGGTTCGCTGGCAGGCGCCGGCGCTGATCGGTCTGGGTGCGCCGGTCGGCGTGGCCGTGCTCTGGGTCGCGTTCCTCGCGTTCATGGCGATCCGCTGGGGCTTCCTACGCCACCGCGTCCGCTCGGACGCCTGGCTGGTTACCGCCTCCTGACTCGGTCGCTGTCTCTCTGCGTTCTGTTCCGGACAGAGTGGACGGTTTCTCGGTGGGACGCCGCGAACCCGTCCACCTTGATGGATCCACGCGCGCCGGCAGCCGCGGACGCTTACTCCGCGGCGATGGCCTCGTGGTGCCGCACGACTTCAGCAACGACGAACTCCAGCCACTTCTCCGCGAATTCGGGATCGAGGTTCGCCTGCTCGGCTAGCGCCCGCAGTCGCGCGATCTGCTGCACTTCGCGCTCGGGATCCGCCGGAGCCAGCCCGCGCTCCTTCTTCAGGACCCCCACGCGCTGGGTGATCTTGAAGCGCTCGGCGAGCATGCAGATGATCGCGGAATCGAGGTTGTCGATCGAGCCGCGCAATCGTTCCAGTTCCGGGTCGCTCTGCACGCCCCTCAGCCTAGAGGACCCGCGCTGCCAGCGTCCGCGCCGACGGCCGTCCCAGTTCGTCCGACGCATTGACGCCAGCGAAACGGACGTTTGCCGGGGAACATTCCCCGGCAAACGTCCGTTTCGCTGGCGGGAACGCCTGGACGGGCCGCGAGTCCGGACGGCCCGGACGGCTCAGTCGAGCAGGTCGGCGTACAGGATCGTCGAGAGGTAGCGCTCGCCGAAGGACGGGATGATCACCACGATCGTCTTGCCGGCGTTCTCCGGACGGGCGGCGAGTTCGCCCGCGGCGGCCAGGGCGGCGCCGGACGAGATGCCCACCAGCAGGCCCTCCTCCTTGGCGGCGCGACGAGCCCACTCCACGGCGGTCTCGGCGTTCTGCGGCAGCACCTCGTCGATCACCGAGCGATCCAGGATCTCCGGGATGAAGTTCGCGCCGATGCCCTGGATCTTGTGCGGCCCGGGCTGCCCACCCGACAGCAGCGGCGACTCGGCCGGCTCGACCGCGACGATCTTCACCTCGGGCTTGCGCTCCTTCAGCACCTGGCCGACGCCGCTGATCGTGCCGCCGGTGCCGACACCGGCCACGATGTAGTCGACGGCACCTTCGGTGTCGGTCCAGATTTCCTCCGCGGTGGTGCGACGGTGGATGTCGACGTTGGCCGGGTTGGCAAACTGCTTGGCCAGGATGGCGCCGGGGGTCTCCGCTGCGATCTGCTCAGCCCGGTTCACCGCGCCTCGCATGCCCTCGGAACCGGGGGTCAGCACCAGCTCGGCGCCGAAAGCGCGCAGCAGCGCCCGGCGCTCCTTGCTCATGGTCTCGGGCATGGTGAGGATCACCTTGTAGCCGCGGGCGGCGCCCACGAACGCGAGCGCGATCCCGGTGTTGCCGGAGGTGCCCTCGACGATCGTGCCGCCCGGCTTGAGCTCACCGGACGCCTCCGCGGCGTCGATGATCGCCACGCCGATGCGGTCCTTTACCGAGTTGGCCGGGTTGTAGAACTCCAGCTTGGCCAGCACGATGGCCTGGGAGTCGCCGTAGAGGCGGTTGATCTTCACTAGCGGGGTGCGGCCGATGAGCTTGGTGGCGTCTTCGAAGTAAGCCATTTCGTTTCCTTGTCTGTTTTGTCTTGCGAGTCGCGGTAGGTCGAGGGTCTGGTCAGAGCTGGGCGAGGGCCTGGTCGAGGTCGGCGATCAGGTCGTCGATGTGTTCGATACCCACTGAGAGCCGCACCATCTCCGGAGCCACTCCGGCCGCGACCAATTCGTCCTCGGTCAACTGAGAGTGTGTCGTGGTGGCGTTGTGAATGGCCAGTGACTTGGCGTCCCCGATGTTCGCCAGGTGGGAGAACAATTGCAGAGCCTCGATGAACTTGGCGCCGGCTTCGCGTCCGGCCTTGAGCCCGAAGGCGAGGATGCCGCCGTAGCCGCGTCCGGTGAAGACCCGGTCGGCGATCGCCTTGGACGGCGAGGATTCCAGGCCCGGGTAGTTCACCCAGGCAACCTGGTGGTGGTTCTCCAGGTATTGCGCCACGGCCAGTGCGTTGGTCGAGTGCCGCTCGATCCGCAGGTGCAGCGTCTCCAGGCCCTGCAGGAAGAGCCACGAGTTGAACGGCGTGGTGGCCGCGCCGGTGTTGCGCAGCAGCACCGTCCGGGCCCGGATGATGTAGGCGGCCGGGCCGGCGGCGTCGGTCCAGACCACACCGTGGTAGGCCGGGTCGGCCGCAGTCAGGCCGGGGAAGCGGTCGGCGTGCGCGGCCCAGTCGAACTTGCCGGAGTCGACGATCACACCGCCGATGGACGTGCCGTGCCCACCGATGTACTTGGTGGCGGCGTGCACGGCGATGTCCGCACCGTGATCGAAGACCCGGGCCAGCAGGGGAGTGGGCACGGTGTTGTCCACGATGAACGGCAGGCCGAGGGCGTGCGCGGCCTCCGACCAGGCGTCCAGGTCGATCACGTTGATCGCCGGGTTGCCGATGGTCTCACCGAAGACCAGCTTGGTCTTGGCGTCCACGTGCTGGGCGAGGTCCTCAGGCTTGCCTGGATCGACGAACCGCACCTCGATGCCGAACTGCGGCAGGGTGTGGGCGAACAGGGCGTAGGTGCCGCCGTACAGCGTGGACAGCGCCACGATGTTGTCCCCGGCGTAGGTCAGGTTGAGCACCGCGTAGGTCACCGCAGCCGAACCGGACGCGGTCGCGAGCGCCCCGACACCACCCTCCAGGGCGTTCACCCGGGTCTCGAACACCGACTGGGTCGGGTTCATGATGCGGGTGTAGATGTTTCCCGGCACCTTCAGAGCGAAGAGATTCGCGGCGTGCTCGGTGTCGTCGAAGACGTAGCTGGTGGTCTGGTAGATCGGTACCGCGCGGGAGTTGGTGGCCGGATCGGCCTCCTCCTGTCCGGCGTGAACTGCGATGGTGTCGGGATGTTGGGACATTTCGCTCCTGGATCTGCTGGTGGTTAGTTGACCGAAACGGGCACTTGCGTGGGCATGCGGAGAGACGATCCGGGAGGATCGACGATGGATGTGTCGGGCGAACGAAGGGTCAGTTCAGCGCATTCGACAGGTAGCCATCGACGGCAGGCAACAGCAACACATGGTCGCGGCGCACGTCGAGGTCATAGTCGAAGGCTAGCGGGGTGTCCGTTGAATGGTCAATCGATCTTGCGATCCGAGAAGAGGCGGACGCAATACAATCCTGCCCATGAGCGCCGAACACGATCTGGTGCTGGTGGTCGATTTCGGCGCCCAGTACGCCCAACTCATCGCGCGACGGGTCCGGGAGGCGCAGGTCTACTCCGAGATCGTCCCGCACACGATGCCGGTCGCCGAGTTGCTGGCCAGGCGTCCGGCCGCGGTGGTGCTGTCCGGTGGCCCGAGTTCGGTCTACGAGGCCGGTGCG
>JAKOQD010000234.1 GCA_029778515.1 Actinomycetes bacterium | reverse complement strand
TTCGAATCCCGTTAGCTCCACCGAATTGCAAGCCGAGGTCCGCCGCTGGCGGGCCTTCTTGCTTCGCCAAGGTTTGGTCCCCATCGGGTGCCGAGTTGCCGGGTGAACTCCGCTCCTGGCTGGACGACGTGAAAGCGGCAATCCGAAGGTTCATTCCGGACTTACCGAGCGGTCCATAGTGCTGAGCGCCTGATCGGTCCGACGTCTCGACTACGTCGGGCCGGCTTTCCACAATGTTGGCATGAGCGCGTTCTGGGAGGGCGTAGCGTCCAACGTCGTCGGCACGTTCGTGGGCGCGGGACTCGCGCTGCTGACGTCCTTCTTCGTGATTCGCCACAGCGAGACCCGCAACGACCTGCGGCTGCTGCAAGCCCTGATCGACCGGCTCTACCGCAGCCGGGCGCTCCGGGCCGGCCAGCTGGCGACCGCCTTCGACACCCCGGACGCGCGGGAGAACGAGCGGCGATCGACCAAATCGGTGCTGGCGACGCGCGACCGCATCGCGTTCACGTCCGACAGCCTCTCCGGACACTCGGACGCCTTCGACGAGCTCGACCGCATGCACGTCGCCTGCCTGCGCTACCTCAATGATGTCCAAGACGATCCGTCCGGTTACATCGCCGGCCTGATGATGCTGCGCAGCCAACTCGAGCCCGAGGTCACCGCACTCTGCGAGCGTTACCGCACCCTGCACCCACGGGAGATCGGCGCTGCCGACCTACGCGGACGCATCACCGGACACTCCGAATCCAACGACTCGTGACTCTCGATCACCCGTCACGCTCGGCGGCCCGCGGCCGAACTGCCGGCGCAGTACGGGCCTGGTTCGACGCGGACAGCAGTCAACCCGCCGCCTTCGCTCGCGATTCGTCGACGATCCAGAGCTCCTCGCGGATGTCCGCGGGCATCTCCGCCATCAGGCCAAGCGTCTCGACCATGCGCAGATAGTTGCCTCGCATGGTCAACGCAGGAAAGTGCGTGCCGGTCAACCAACCGTGCACCGTGGTGGGCGGCGCCTTGGCGATCCTCCCCACTGTGCGGATCGACAAGTGCTGGGCAACGCGTGCGGCTTCCAACTTCGCTGCGAAGGTTCGCTGGGACTCTGCGGTGATCACGGGAGGGTTCCTCGGGCTCGGGGGGGTGTTCGGCGGTTCGCTGCGGTTAGCGCGGGCAGCCCGGCAGGTATGGGAAGACGTCGCAGATCCCGGCAACGGCAACCGTCACTTCGACGGTCGGTGCCGAGGCGATCACCTGTCCCGAGCACACCGGGAACAGCAGGACAAGCGCGGCCAGGGCTCTCATGAAACATCCCCCCAAATCTCTCCAGGCCAGTTTCGCTGGCGCGAGGCACCACCGACCTGTCCAGCCCCCTAAACACTGCACGTTCGTCCAGTCAGCAACGACCATGAACTGGACTTAGGTACAGGTCGGCAGAATGATGGCCAGACTTGCCCGGAGCGCGGTCTGACGAAGGACCTTCAGATGCGCTCCAAGCTAGGCCCGCTGCCTGCACCCCGTCAGCGGAAACAACTCCGAAGGGCGACCAATGGCCTCACCTACCCGGACGGGCAGCCTGCTCCAGTCGGCTGTGCGGAGGGGCTATCTGGAACCGGTCCTCGTCGGACTGCTGGCGGTGTTCGTGATCGCCTCCCATCTGCTGGTCACCATGCATGCCGGTGCTCTGCTCTACGACCTCACAGCCCTGGCACCGGCCGCGCTGACCGGACGGTGGCCAAGAGCGGCCGGGATCGCGTTCGCCGCCGTGATGGCAGCCAACCTGCTCTTCATCGACTGGCCCACCGTGTCGGTGTACGCCGCGCTGCTTGTGCTGTTCTGCTTCGGCGTCCGCGGACGCCAGCGCGAGCGGCTCTGGTTCACCGGGCTCTACCTGCCGCTGCTCTGGCTCCTCAACTGGCTGGGCCTGCCGCCAGGCGTGAGCGTCGTGCCGTATCTGTTCATCTGGATCGTGTTCGTCGCTGTCGCCTGGCTGGCCGGCTCCGCCTGGCATGGGCTGATCGTTGCCGCTGAGGAGTCTCGGCTGCGAGCGGCCCTTGAGGAGCGTCACGAGCTCGCCCGCGAACTCCACGACTCGGTGGCGAACTCGCTGGCCGCAGTCTCGCTGCGGGCTGAACAGGCCAGGCTGAAGGGCCACGCCGACGACGCCGAACTCAGCGCGATCGCCGACGAAGCCGCCCGTGCGGTCGGCGAGTTCGGCCAGATCGTGCAGGTCCTGCGCCGGGATTCCGGCGAGCCCGAGCCGTCTACCGGCTCGGTGTCCCTGGAGGGGATCATCGACAACGCAGTCCAGCGGCTGCGTAGCCGTGGGTTCGCGCCGAACCTCAGCTGGGACGGCCCCAGGCCCAGTCTGCCGGTGAAGGCTGCACACACCCTCGCTCGGGTGATCGAGGAGGCCACCAACAACATGCTTCGCTACGGCGATCCGGGTGCGGATTCTGCGATCGTCGTCGAGGTCTCCCCAGGCACGGCTGAGTTCGCGTTCATCAACCGCCCGAAGAACGCTCGCGGTGCCGGGGGCTCGGGCTTCGGCCTCACCAGCATGTCCGAACGGGTATCCGCCCTGGGCGGGTCTTTCACCAGTTCCCAGGTGGGCGAGTCGTGGCTGACGAGCTTCCAGGTGCCCATCGCTGCCCTGCCCGCCGCCGCGGTGCCGTCGTGAGCCGACCCGCGTCCGGACGCATCCGAGTGCTGATCGTCGACGACGATCCATTCGTTCGTCAGGCGCTCACCCAGTTCGTGAACACCTCTCCCGACCTGACCGTCGTCGGCTCCGCCGGGGACGGGGCGGCGGCGGTCAAGCTGGTCGACAAGCTCAAGCCGGCCGTCGTCCTCATGGATGTGCAGATGCCGGACGTGGACGGGATCGCCGCGACCCACGCGCTGCGCGCGGCGCATCCAGAGGTGCGGGTACTGATGCTGACCGCTTTCGCCGGACACGACACTGTCGACCTGGCCGTGCGCGCGGGCGCGTCCGGCTTCCTGCAGAAGACCGCCAAGCCGGCCGAAGTGGTGAACGCGATCCGATTGGTTGCCCGCGGGCACGGCGTCCTGCCGGTGACCGAACTCGACCGTCGTCGGGCTGACGCTACGCCAGCCCCTGGCGAGGCCGTCGACCTGACCCGCAGGGAGCGCGAGGTACTCGCCGCGCTCATCCGGGGGCTGTCGAACCGCGAGATCGCCGCCGAGCTACAGCTGGCCGAGTCCACGGTGAAGCTGCACCTGTCGACCCTGATGGCAAAGCTGGGCGTGACCAGCCGGGTGCAGGCGCTGGTGCGGGCGCACCAGCTCGGCCTGCGTGCCCAGTAGCCGACCAGGGCTACAGCTCGGGTCCAGCTTTGGGCGTTGAGTAGGGGGTTTGCGCTTTGCGCTCTCATCTTGGCGACCTATGGTGAAGGAAACCCAACCCCAAAGGTGCCGCCATGCCAGCTCTCGCCCGGCTCGTTCGAGCCCTTGCCGTCGCCCTGACCGCCGTCGCGCTGGTCGTGGGCGTGGGTACGTCCGCTCCGGCCAAGACCGTAGGCACGAACAACCAGCCGATCACCAATCGAGCAGGCGTCACGTTCGGCGTCCTTTCCCACCGCGGCGGTGCGCTGCAGTGGCCGGAGAACTCGGT
>JAKOQD010000233.1 GCA_029778515.1 Actinomycetes bacterium | reverse complement strand
GTTGGCGCGGCGGGTCGGGTCGTGGCCGATCAGGAGGTAGGAGAAGACCGTGGTGGCTTCCCAGAAGACGTAGATCGCGATCAGGTCGTCCGCGGTGACCAGACCGATCATGGCCGCGCAGAAGGCGGTCAGCAGGCCGACCACCCGCCGCTGCGGCGCGTCCGCGATGAAGTACCAGCGGCAGTAGGCCAGGACGAGGGCACCGATGCCGGTGACGATCAGGGAAAGGACCCACTGCAGCAGGCCGAGGTGGAAGTTCACCGAGACACCGAGGGCGGGGATCCAGTCGGTCTTCTCGACCAACGGCACGCCCGCCAGCACGTCGGGGGCAAGGCTCAGCAGCCAGGCGAAACTGATGGCGGGAGCCAGCGCTGCGACCCAGAAGACGCGTTGCCCGAACACTCGCGTGAGGATCGGGGCGACCACGGCGATCACGAGGTGAGCGCTGATCAGGGTCATCAGCATCGGCTCACCTCCTGCACGGTTGGTGTGTCTGGGCCACCACCCTAGCGGGACGGCGAGTTCGGCCGCGCGGTGATCCCCGGCCCCATTTCGTTCAGGTTCGGTGCGCAGACAAAGGCGAAGGCCGGACCAAGTATGAGTTGGTCCGGCCTTCAAGTTGTTCAGGCCTGGACGCCTCCCGAACCCAGTTGCCCGACTGGCCCAACCCCCGTCCAGGGAGTTCCTGTGGATTGCTCCTCAGGCTGCGAACCGCGATTGCAACTATCCGCTGATCCGGTGTCCCTCCCCTTTCGGTTCTGGCTCCGTGATCTGCGTAGAACTTTTCTACGCCCGCCGGATGCGGGCGCGCAAGAGCCTTTCCGAAAGATCTGCCACGACTTTTCCGCTGCTTGTCTCAGCTGTCTCAGCTGGTACAGCAGCACCGGTTCGGGCGACCCGCGGAGTTCGAAAGCCGGACCAACTCATACCTGGTCCGGCCTTGGCCATATGTCTACTGGGCGCGCGTCCGCTGGCGGCGCAGCGACACGCGGGTGTGGCGAAAAACGGCGTCAAGAGCTCCGGTGAACACCCTTCCGCCGGCCCGGATCCTGAGTAGGGTGAACTTCAATCCGGACCCTCCGGAACCTTTGGAACCACTGAGTGGAACGAGGTAGCTCATGAACGAACAGAGCCAGGGCGACACGATCGTGAACCCCGTGGACACCACCGTCACTGTCAGCCGGTCGGTGTCCCAACCCATCAAGCAATTCTGGAAACTCCTGGTCACCCGCGAGGGTGCAGAGGCCCTGCTGGGCCCGGGCGGCGAGCTCGGCGACAAGGGCGACAGCTGGCACGCGGCCGACGGCACGTACGGCGTGATCCGCTCCTACCACCCGCTGGAGCAGATCCGCTTCAGCTGGCACGCGGCCGAAGAAGCGCCGAAGACGATCGTCGAGGTCGATCTGGCCGCCGCCGGTGAAGCGGAGACCACCGTCGAGATCCGCCATGAGCACATCCCGGTCTACTTCGACGCCGCCGCGATCACGCAGCGCTGGGAGTCGGCACTGGACAAGCTCGCGGCAGCCGCTGAGTAGTCGCGCACGACCAACGATCGGGCGCCATCGTGATCACGATGACGCCCGGTCGTGGTTCTCGGACCAGTGGTACTCGCAGGGCTCAGGCCGGCACTGCGTAGCGGGATGCCGAGCGAGCACGGGCCTTGGCGGCCTCAACGTCGCGGTTCTTCGGCGGCGCGGACGTGGTCAGGTGCTCCAAGAGATGCTCGGTCGCGTGCGCGATCGCGGCCACTGCTTCGTCGAACGCCGCCTGGTTCGCCTTTGACGGTTTCGTCGTGCCGGCGATCTTGCGGACGTACTGCAGTGCGGCAGCGTGCACCTCGGCGTCGGTGGCTGCTGGCTCGAAGTTGTGAAGGGTGTGGATGTTCCGGCACATGGCCTGGACGCTAGCTCGGCCACCGGGCGGCCGCCAGTGCCAAGATCTGCCACCAGCGGATGCCTGACGAACGGATCTGCTCGCCGGGCTGCCGCTTGCCCAACCACAAGGTGGACGCTTTCGCGTCCATTCAGCGCGGAACCGTCCACTCTGGCGCGGACCGACCGCCCGGACGCCCCGACGGGGGCGTTCGCTCAGCCGCAGGTCACCCCGGTCGCGTGGATGGGGCAGTAGCCGTTGGGGTTCTTCTCGAGGTACTGCTGGTGGTAGCGCTCGGCGAAGTAGAACGGGGTGGCCGGCACCACCTCGGTGGTGATCGCCCCGTAGCCGGACGCGCTCAGCTTCGGCTGGTAGTCCGCGATCGCGGCCCGCGCCGCGGCCTCCTGCTCGGCGTCGGTGAAGTAGATCGCCGACCGGTACTGGGTGCCGAGGTCGTTCCCCTGGCGCATGCCCTGGGTCGGGTCATGGTTCTCCAGGAACACCTTGAGCAGCTTGGCGTAGCTCGTCCGCTTGGGGTCGAAGACCACCTTGACCGCCTCAGCGTGCCCGGTACGTCCGGAGCACACCTCTTCGTAGGTGGCGTTCGGTGTGTAGCCACCTTGGTAGCCGACCGCGGTGGTCAGGACGCCGTCGGTGTTCCAGAACAGTTTCTCCGCTCCCCAGAAGCAGCCGAGCGCGAAGTAGGCGACTTCGGCGCCGTCCGGCGCGGCGGCGATGTCGGTGCCCAGCACCTCGTGGAAGGCCGGCAAGGTGAGCAGGCCGCGCTCGCGTCCGGGCAATGCAGCCTCGGGGGCGACCATCGTCGACTTCGTGAACATGCCTTCTAGAACCCTGCCCGCGCCGCGCTTGTTCCGCTCAGGCGAGTCGCCAGTCGATTGGCTCGCCGCCCTGAGCGACGAGGGCTGCGTTCGCCCGGCTGAACGGACGCGAGCCGAAGAAACCGGCGTGCGCCGACAGCGGGGACGGGTGCGCGGACGCGATCTGCGGAACGCCGGCCAGGCGCGGCGCGAGTGACTGGGCGTCGCGTCCCCAGAGGATCGCGACCAGCGGGCCACCCCGTGCGACCAGGGCGTCGATGGCGCGTTCAGTGACGGCCTCCCAGCCCTTGCCTCGATGGGACGCGGCCGCTCCCGGCCGCACGGTCAGCACCCGGTTGAGCAGTAGCACGCCCTGGTCGGCCCACGGGGTCAGGTCGCCGGACTCCGGCGGCCGGATACCCAGGTCGGTGTTCAGCTCGGTGTAGATGTTCGCCAGGCTCCGTGGCAGCGGACGCACGTCGGGCGCCACCGAGAACGACAGCCCCACGGCGTGTCCAGGGGTGGGGTAGGGGTCCTGGCCGACGATCAGCACCCGGACGTCCGCCAGCGGCCGCTGGAACGCCCACAGCACGTTCGGGCCTGGCGGCAGATAGCCGCGTCCGGCAGCGATCTCGGCCCGCAGGAAATCACCCATCGCCACGATCTGGGATTCGACCGGCGCGAGGGCCTCAGCCCAGTCGCCGGCCATCAGCTGTGGCAGAGGCGTTCTCACGCGCGTCACCCTAGCCCGACCTCCCTCGCAAGCTGGACGGTTGTGTCCCAAGACGGGGC
>JAKOQD010000232.1 GCA_029778515.1 Actinomycetes bacterium | reverse complement strand
GTGGCGCGCAGCCGCCGCGGCCGGATCACTTCTTCGCCGCCGCCCGCCGCCGGCCGGCACCGCGGCGCTTGCTGGGACGCCAGGTGCGCTCGCCGTTCTCGCGCGCGGCCTGCCGCAACTGCTCGCCGTGCTCGGCAAGTGCGGCGGCGAGCGGCTCGATCTTGGCCTGCGCCGGCTGGACCGCAACCTTCAGCCCGTGTTCGGTGGCGGTGGCCGCAGTCTCCGGGCCGATGGCCGCGATGACAGTGCTGGCATGCGGCTTACCCGCGATGCCCACCAGGTTGCGGACCGTGCTGGACGAGGTGAAGACCACAGCGTCGAAACCGCCGGTCTTGATCGCTTCCCGGATCTCGGCGGCCGGCGGTGCGGCGCGCACGGTCCGGTAGGCCGTGATGTCGTCGACCTCCCAGCCGAGGTCGTTGAGACCGGCGACCAGCTTCTCCGTGGCGATGTCGGCGCGGGGCAGGAACACCCGGCCGATGGGGTCGAGTTCCGGATCGCGATCCGGCCACACGTCGAGCAGTCCCACCGAGGACTGCAGCTCGGCCGGCGGTACCAGGTCGGCGCGCACACCGAACTCTCGCAGCGCTTCCGCGGTGCTTTCCCCGATGGCGGCGATCTTCAGCCCGGCCAGGTGCCGGGCGTCCAGACCGCGCTGCTCGAAGCGCTCGCGAATGGCCTTCACAGCATTGACGCTGGTGAACGCGATCCACTGGTAGCGGCCGGCCTCGATGCCCTCGATCGCCCGCTCCATCTGCTGCGGAGTCCTGGGCGGCTCCACGCTGATGGTCGGCACCTCTACCGGGACCGCACCGTAGAGACGCAACTGCGCCGACAAGTCACCGGCCTGGTCTTTGGTGCGTGGCACCAGTACGCGCCAGCCGAACAGCGGCCGCGACTCGAACCAGCCCAGCGCACCAGCGCTGCCCACGGCCTCACCGAGGAACACATCCCCGTCGCCGGTCACCTTCGCCGCTTTCAGGTCCGCGGCGGCATCGCCCAACGTCGTGACGACGGTCTGCTGCTCAACGGTGGTCCCACCCCGCACCACGACCAATGGCGTGGTCGGGGTGCGACCGGCGGCCAGTGCTGCCTTGGCGATCCCCGCTGCCGCATCGGCCGCATGCCGCACGACCAGCGTTGCCGTGGCGTCGGCCAGCGCATCCTCCTCGAGCTGACTGGTCAGCAGGTTCACGACGCGCACCTGCTTGGACTTCGGTCCGACGAGCCCGATGCCGGCGTAGGCGGCGATGCCCGACACGTCGGCTGCTGACGGCAGGATTTCGAACGGCACCTTAGACCGGTGCAATGCCTTGGCCTCGGCGATCACCCGGCCGTCGGCGATCGGGTCACCGGCGAACAATCGCACGGCATGGCGGCCCGCCCTCGCCTGCTCGACGAGGGCCTTGGCCACGGCCGCGGCATCGGTCGGGGCGGTGGGGAGGTCCAGCACCTCGGCGTCACTGCCGCTGAGCAACGCGGCAACCTCTGGATCGCACACCACCACCTCGGCCTGGTCCAGCATCGCTGCAGCGCGCACACTGAGCAGCTCCCGGTCGCCTGAGCCGCCGGCAATCAGAGCGATGGCCGGCAACGGTTTGCGGTTCTTCATGTGTTCTCTCCCAATAGGCGACCGGCCCCCTGACCGATCAGATCTCGTGCTGCTTCTGCGCCGATGTCGGCGGCGTTGGCCACGCCACCCGACACGACACACTCGTACATCTGGGTTCCGTCGTGGCTCAGGACGGCGGCCGCGAGCCGGACCGTATCCGCTGCAGTCACGGCATGCGCTCCCACTGGCGCGGCACAACCAGCGCGCAAGCCGGCGAGAAGAGCGCGCTCGGCTGTCACCTCGGCGCGGGTCGCGGGATCATCAAGGGCGGCCACCGATTCGGCCAAGTTGTCGCCGCGACGCATCTCCAGGCTCAACGCCCCCTGCCCGACGGCGGGCAGCATGACGTCCTCGACCAGCGCGAAGCCCGGCGGTTGCAGGCCGAGCCTGTGCAGACCCGCCATCGCGACGACGACGGCGTCCACCTCACCCTTCGCTACCTTGGCCACCCGGCTGTCGACGTTGCCCCTGATCCCCACGATGCGCAGGTCCGGGCGTCGTCGGCGCAGGAACGCGACCCGGCGCGGGGAACCGGTCGCCACCGCGGCGCCTTCGGGCAACTCGTCCAGGCTCGCGGCGGCGCTCACCACGAAGTCCCGCGGGTCCTCGCGTACCGGGATGGCCGCGATCACAGTGCGCTCGTCCTCGGTGGTCGGCATGTCTTTCATGGAGTGAACAGCGACGTCGGCGCGACCGGCGACAACCGCCTCGCGTACCGCCGTCACGAACACGCCCTGACCGCCGAAGCTCGTGAGCGCGGCCTGCGACACGTCGCCCTCGCTGGTCACGAGAACCTCCGGCGCGTCCATACCCGTCGCGTCTTCGATGCGCGTGCGCACCCAGCGGGTCTGTGCGCGCGCCAATGCACTGGCCCGAGTGGCCACACGAATTTCAGGCACTCGGGGCCCCGTCCTCGTCAGCCAAGTTCAGCGATGTGAGAGCAGCGACCGCGGACGGGTCGAGGTCGAACAAAGCATGCAGCGCCGCGGCATAGCGGTCCCCGCCCGGATCAACCGCGAATTCCTTCATGCGCACAGTCGGGGTGTGCAGCAGCGTGGCCACCACCCGGCGCATCGAGCGGGCGATGTCGGCGAACTGCTCGTCGCTCAGACCCGGAGTGCGCAGGCGCAGGCGACCCAGTTCCTCCCCGACGACGTCGTCGGCGCGGGACCTTAGCGCCACTACGACGGGCTCGACTTTCGCGCTGGTCTGGCGCTGCAGGAACTCGCTCGTGGATTCCAGGACGATCTGCTCGGCCGCAGTCACCGCTTCGTGGGCGACGGACGCTTCGGGCAGCCCGGCGATGCCAGCCAGATCCAGCCGGGTCACACCGGAAACCTCGGCGATTGCCGGGTCGGTGTCATGCGGCAGCGCGAGGTCACAGACGAACAGGTCGCGGTCACGTCCCGCAAGATCGCCAGCACGGATCAGCAGACCCGTCGCGCCGGTCGCGCTGACCAGCACGTCGGCCCGCTCGATCTCGGCGGTGAGGTCGGTCAGGTCGACCCCCCGCCCGCCGACCGCTTCCGCCAGCCGCTGCACGGAGGCCGGCGTGCGGCCAGCCACGACGACCTGGGCGTGGGCCGCTGTCGCGACGGAGGCCGCTAGCGAAGACATTGAACCAGACCCCACGATGACGATCTGGCGCCCAGCCAGGGACCCGAAGTGTCTGCCCGCCTGCGCCAGGGCGACCTCCACAATCGACGCCCCGTGACGGCCAATGCCGGTGTCGCTGTGCACCCGCTTGCCCACCCGCAGCGCCGTCTGCGCAAGGTCGTGCAGGCTGCGCCCGGCGAAGCCGTGTTCGACGCTGTTACGGAACGCCTCCCGGAACTGCCCGCGAATCTGCTCGTCGCCGACGACCATCGAGTCCAAGCCGCTGGTCACCCGGAACGCGTGACGCACCGCGGCGTGCTCGTAGTGCACGTACAGGTACTTGGACAGTTCTTCACCTGTTAGACCCGCGCCCTTGGCCACCGCTGCTGTGAGACCCTCGACGGCCGCGTGGAAGCGGCTGACCTCGGAGTACACCTCGATCCGGTTGCAGGTCGACAGCAGCAGGACTTCGGCCACCGCATCGGCAGCACCGAGTTCGGTCAGCGTCCGGTCCACGTCCAAGGCCGCGACCCGCTCAAGCACCTCGATCGGTGCGGTGTGGTGGCTCAGTCCGATGACGAGAAGGCTCATGGGCGCTCCTGCGCGGCGTGCACCGCAAGGATCTGGATCTCCGTGGCGAGGTCGACCGGGCGCACGATGACATGCTCGGGCACGATCACGTGGGCTGCGGACAGGTTGAGGATGCTGGTGACACCGGCCTCGACAAGCATGTCCGCCACGTTCTGGGCTGCTGCCGCCGGGGTCGCGATCACCGCGATGGCGGTGCGGGTTCCGCGGACGAAATCGGTGAGGTCCTCCAGCGGCTGGATCTCCAGCATCCCGGTGACCTCGTTACCGGCCTTTGTGCCCACCAGGTCCGGATCGACGTCGAACAGGCCCACGACGCGCAACTCCCGCTCGGCGAACCCCGCGTACCCCGCCAGGGCGCGGCCCATGTGACCGACTCCGACGACGACCAACCGGTGCTCGCGGGACAGGCCCAGCGCGTCGGTCACCTGCTGCCGCAAAGCGCCCACCGGATAGCCGACACCGCGGGTGCCGTAGCTGCCTACGTAACTCAGATCGCGTCGCACGACCGCGCTGCTCACTCCGACGTGACCCGCGAGGTCGGCGCTGTGCACGGTCTGCGTTCCAGTGCGCTCCAACTCCGACAGCGCACGCAGATATTTGGGCAGGCGCGCGATGGTGGCACCGGGAAGTTCGCGGCGGCGAAGGCGTGGACGAAGCGACACGTGCGGCCTTGTCTGATGTGGAGGGCTGTCGTTCCATGCTACCGAGATCACAAGCGTCCCTCCAACCCGTGAGCGGAGGTCCGAGTTCGATAGCCGGACAACAGTTCCTTTGGACCTCGGGCCCTCGATCGGTGAGCATTCCGGGCATCGGTGAGCACGCCGGACGCCAAAATCGCGCCCCGGAGACTAACCGATGCCCAGCATGCTCACGGATTCGCGATAGATCCCTAACTCGCCAGCGCCGCCCGCAGCCGGTCCGGATTCACCCGGTAGATGTCGTGCACCTGCCCGTCCACCAGCACGACCGGGATCTGGTCGGCGTACATCGCGGCCAATCGCGGGTCGTCGTGAATGGACAACTCGATCCAATCGGTGTCGGCCTGCGCGCAGACAAGTTCGACGACTTCCCGCGCCACGTCGCACAGGTGACAGCCGGGCTTGCCCACGAGGATGACGCGTGCGGTCAGAGCGAGACCACCCCTTG
>JAKOQD010000231.1 GCA_029778515.1 Actinomycetes bacterium | reverse complement strand
CCGCCGCGTCGATCAGTTCACCTTCGATCGTCTGGTGCAGATGTTCCACACCAACGTGATCGGCAGCTTCCTGTGCGCGCGTGAAGCGGTGCTGCGCATGTCGACGCGGCACGGCGGCCCGGGGGGCGTGATCGTGAACCTGTCCTCGGCCGCGGCGCGGCTGGGTTCGTCCGGCCAGTACGTCGACTATGCCGCATCGAAGGCCGCGATCGACACGATGACGATGGGCCTGGCCCGCGAGGTCGCGGCCGAGGGCATCCGCGTCAACGCCGTGCGCCCGGGACTGATCCACACCGAGATCCACGCCAGCGGCGGCGAGCCCGGCCGCGTCGAACGGCTGCAGGATCAGGTGCCGATGAAGCGCGGCGGCACCGCGGACGAAGTGGCCAACGCCGTGATGTGGCTGCTCTCCGATGCGTCCTCGTACACGACCGGGTCGGTGCTCGACGTGACCGGCGGCCGCTGACGCGCGCTGATCGACCCCATCGTCCAGGCACCCGGATCAGCCGAACACCCGGTCACCCGGTTACCCGAACACCCGGTCCGTGCCAGATCAGCGTCCGATCAGTGCCTTGTCCTGGTGCTTGCGGTCTTCCGGACTCTGCAGAAGGTTCGGCGGCGGCGTGGTGGTGTTCGACAGGAAGTACGTGAGCGAGCAGCCCAGCGTGAACAGCACCCAGAACACGAAGAATCCGATCGTATAGGCGGCGTCGCGGCTGTCGGCCAGATGCATCCCCACGACGTCGAGCTCGTGCGGGTCGATCATCGAGAAGAACACGCCGACCGCCACGATCGACATCAGGAACGCCGGCCAGAGCACCATCATCAGGAAGCGGCCGAGTTTTCGGTCTCCGATCGGCTTGTTCACGCGGTTCTCCGACGACAGGGGGTGGCGCTCATTTCGGGTCAGCCGCCAGGTTCAGCGGGGCATCGAACCCGGACGTGATCCCGACCAGCCGCCATGAGCTGCCCGGGTCTTCGACATGCACGTTCCAGCGCCCGGCCTGCGGCAGCGTCGTGCCGCGCGCGGCATACACCCCGGCACGGACGGCCTGCAGGGAAAGCGTCATGTCCTGTTCGGCACGCGTGGCGTGCACCAGCCGCACCGTGACCGTGTCGGGCAGCGGCGACCCGCCGGTGGCGGCGAGTTCGAGCCGGGCAGTGCCGTCGGGGGCGCGGCTCAGGGTGCCGGTCAGGCCCATCTGCGTGGCGACGCGATCGCGCGCCAGCTGCAGGTTGATGGCCTTGCCTTCCTTGTAGTAGTCGTCGACGACCAGCGAATTGTTGGTCGTGGCGGCGAGCCACAGCGTGATGAAGCCGGCCACGACGGCGCTGGCCGGCAGGCTGATCAGCAGCCAGGGCCAGAGCTGGCGATACCAGGGCACGACGGGGGGCATGCTGCTCATCGGGTCACCGCGGAATGTAGAACGTGGATTTCTCGTGCACGGCCACCGAGGGGTCGTCCTCGGCGCTGATCTCGAACCGTACCGTGTTCGAGCCCGGCTGCCCGACGCCCGGCTTGATGCGCACACGCACCGGCACCATGCGCGTGCCGGCCTTCTCGACCTCGACCACGGTCTCGGACGCAACGAAGGCCGACTCGATCCCGCTCACGCCGATGCGATACCGGCGCGGCGACTCGGCGCTGTTGATCATCTGCAGACGGTACACGTTCTCGATCATTCCGTCCTCGACCTCGCGGCCGAGCGTGCCGCGGTCCCGGATCACGTCGACCTTCAGCGGAACCCGCGTCAGCATGTGGGCGAACAGCGCGACCGTCACGCCGATCAGGATCGCAGAATAGACCAGCACGCGGGGGCGCACCATGTGGGCGAACACCTGCTTTCGCGTCCAGTGGTTGGCCAGGCCGTTCTGGGTGTCGTAGCGGATCAGCCCGCGCGGATAGCCCATGCGGTCCATCACCTGGTCGCAGGCGTCGACGCAGGCGGCGCAGCCGATGCACTCGTACTGCAGACCGTTGCGGATGTCGATGCCGGTGGGGCACACCTCCACGCACATGTTGCAGGACACGCAGGCGCCCAGGCCGAGCGCCTTCGGGTCGGCCTTCTTCGAGCGCGCACCGCGCGGTTCGCCCCGTTCCGCGTCGTACGTGATGATCATCGTGTCCTTGTCGAACATCGAGCTCTGGAAGCGCGCGTACGGACACATGTACTTGCACACCTGTTCGCGCATGAAGCCGGCGTTGCCATAGGTGGCGAACCCGTAGAACAGGACCCAGAAGGTCTCCCACGGGCCGAGCGCGGCCGAGATGACCTCGCCCGTCAGGGTGCGGATCGGCGTGAAGTAGCCGACGAAGGTGAAGCCCGTCCACAGGGCGACGGCGATCCACAGGCCGTGCTTGACGGCCTTGGTGCCGAACTTGGCGGCCGACAGCGGCTCGCGATCGAGCTTGATGCGCTTGGGGCGGTCGCCCTCGACCTTGCGCTCGATCCACATGAAGATCTCGGTGTAGACCGTCTGCGGGCACGCGTAGCCGCACCACAGCCGTCCGCCCACCGCGGTGAACAGGAACAGGCCCAGCGCCGAGATCACCAGCAGGCCCGTCAGGTAGATGAAATCCTGCGGGTACAGCACGATGCCGAACAGATAGAAGCGGCGCGACACCAGGTCGAACAGCACGGCCTGACGGTCGTTCCAGCTCAGCCAGGGCAGCCCGTAGAACACGAGCTGCGTGATCCACACCATCGACCAGCGCCAGCCGGCGAACAGGCCGGT